>JBFOLS010000802.1:0-10993 GCA_040830225.1 Leisingera sp. | reverse complement strand
TGCGCGGAACTCGCCCGGCGCAGCCTCGCCCTTCCCGCCCGAAGACCTGCTGGAAAGCGGCATTGGCATCTATCTGCGCGGGCTGGGGCTGATTGCGCCGGATGGCTAGAAACGGGCTGCGGGCTGCGGGGCGCTGAGTTCGTCCCCCACATTCACCAGATGCACCTCACCGATACCCTTTATGTCTTCGGGACCGATGTCGGTGACGTGAAACTCCTCGGACAACGCATCCTTCATCTCTTCCGGAGCCACGATTTTCATGGGGTTGGCAAAGACTTGCAGACGGGAGGCCAAGTTCACTGCGGGGCCGAAGACGTCGTAAACATATTTCTGTATGCCCACCACCGACCCCACGGCCGACCCGGTGCCCAACCCGATCCGGGCCTGCCACTTGTGCTGATGGCTCTGATTACGTCGGTCCAGATATCGCAGGAAGCGGGTGGCGCAGTGGGCCACTGCAGTGGCATGGTCCGGAGCAGCCTCCGGCATACCGGACACCGCCAGATAGGCATCCCCGATCGTTTTGATGCGTTCGCAGCCATATTGTTCGACGATACGGTCAAAGGCGGTAAATATGTCGTTCAGCTCTCCGAGCGTCACGGTTGGATCCGTGCGCGAGGCAAAATCGGTGAAGTCGACAAAATCGAGCATCACCACCGAAACTTTGGGGTATAGCTGCGGGGTAACCACACCGAAGGTCCTGAATTCCTCATAGACGGAACGCGGCATGAGGTTCAGCAGCAACCGCTCCACCCGCTCTTTCTCGCGCTCAAGCTCGCGGGTGTTGCGCTCGACCATGGCGGAGTAGCTGTCGATCATGCTTTCCAGCTCGCGGATGCGGGTAATGTTCTGGCATTCCACCACTAAAAGCGCCTCTTCCTTGTGGCTGGCCTGCGAAATGTTGATGGCAAAGACCAAGGTGCGGCGCTTGCGCTTGATTTTCAGTTCCGCGGAATAGCGCAGCCCCTCTTCGCACAGCGGGCCTAGATCCTCTGTGCTGAGCCCTTCAATTGCATCGGTCAGAGAAGCGTCCGGGTTAGGCGTTCCAAACCATTCCGCAAAGGGCTGGTTGTGAAAGACAAATCCCAGATCCGTTGCGCGGACCACGGCAACCCCCACGCCAATTGCCCGCAGCAGCTGCTCGTTGATTGCGGCGATGCTCATGCTGCGTCCCGGGTAACGATGATGCTGCGCTTGGCCTCAATCGCAGCAAGAGTGGTTCGCACGTCTGGCTCCGCCACACCATGCTGTTCCAGAGCCTCTTTTAGAAGCCCGCCCATTTCATCGAAGTCTTCATGGGTGATTCCCAGGACCCGGTGCACCGCCTCCAGCCGTTCATCGCTGAATGAGGCTGGCCCGCCCAGCAGTGAAGAAATGAACTTGGTCTGATGGTCGATCAGCCGGGCCATATCCACATCGGCGAAGTAGTCGCCAATCTGATCGGAATCCAGCGCCATCTCATAAAAGGTCATCACGACGCGGCTTATTGCGCTGAACCCGCCGTATTTTTCGTAGATTGTTTGAGGCATGGCAGCAGTCCCCCCACAGGATGCAATGCCAGCCATGTTACGCCAATTTTGCCAAAAAGTTAACGGGGCCGTAGCAAAGACCCCGTTTCGCCCCTGATGTCAGGCCGCGTTTTCATCCGAGAAGGTGACGAGATCGTCGACAATGCTTTGCAGGCCCTCGATCAGTTCCACCGTTGGCTGGGCCGACAGCAGCGGCGACATCTCCTGGATTAGCTGCTGCGGCAAGTTCCACCACTTCAGCGCAAGCAGCTTTTCACGGATATCATCATCAAAACGCTTGCGCACGAGCTGCGCCGGGTTTCCGGACCAAACTTCATATGGCCCGACATCGGTTGTAACAGTAGCATTGGGGCTGATTACGGCGCCGTCACCGATGGTGACCCCGCCCAGCACGGTGACATTGCTGCCAATCCAGACATCGTTTCCGATCACCACATCGCCGCCATCCTGCTGTGGCACATGAACAGCGGCGCTGCCCAATTCACCGGTGAATACCTCGCCAAACGGAAAGGCAGTCACCCGGTCCAGCGCAGGTGAAACATCCAGCAGAATCCGAAGATCCGGACCCAGGGAACAAAATGAGCCGACCGTCACATTGGTGCCGCCCCCTTGTTCCTGGACGTCCATTTCCTCGTAACCATGGGTAAAGCGCCCGATTTCCAGCTTCCCGTTCCCGACAGGAGCCGTCTTGAAATTTTCAGGTGTCGCCATTTGTGGTGCTGCCTTCCTACTGATCACTCCAATCCGCAATCAAATTAAAAAGACATTCTAAAAAAACTCTGAAAGATTGCCGGAAATTCGGGACCGGGCAGGCTGAAGACGCAGGCCTATTGGCGCGCAATGCCCCCGGGAAAGTGTGCCCGCAACCGGATCAGGGGGCTGAGCAAGCCTTCTTAAATTGCTTGCCCTTCCTGCCTTATCAAAGGGAAAGCCGGACGGGAGAGGGTTTTCCGCTCCCGCCACGCCCGTGCTTAGGCCTTAACGGCCACAACCTCCATTGAGAGCCGGTACCTTTCGCTAAGACCAAAGCGAACAGGTTTCATACCAACCTCCTCCAGCAGGGAATAGAGACGGCTGCGTGAAAAGTTGTGGAAGTGTTCCAGCTCGCCCCAATACGGATTCTGTTTGATCCCCGTCGCATAGTCCCATGCAAAGCTTTCAGAATTGGGCATCGAAATCAGCATCGGGGAGCCGGTCTCCAGAAACCCCGCCGCGGCACGCAGAAACGGTTTTGGATGCGGAACGTGCTCCAGTACATCCATAATACTGACGACAGAGCACTTTCTACCCAGGTTCAGCTGCTGAATATCCTCGCAGTAGGCCTCAATTCCGATTTTCTGGAGGGCCAGAACGTTGTCGCGGCGCAGATCAACCCCAATCGGCTCAAACCCGAATTCGCGCGCGGTGAACAGAAGCGAAGCATTGCCGAACCCAATGTCCAACCAAGGGCCGCTGCTGGTATAGGGAAGAGCCTTTTCGATCATCTTCGCCGAAATCGCGCGTTTTTCCTCCATCTTGTAACCCACACTCCGGTTTTCCGGCGTTGTCGAGAACAAGACTTCAAACGCTGCATCGGTAAAGTAGCCGCTGGTGAAAACATGCATGCAGGAATTGCACTTGTTCCAATGGATTTCCGGCTTGAAGAGCGGAGAATAACCTGGATGCGTAGAGCAATCCCCGCGGTAAATCTCTGAAAACTCACTGCCTTCGCACAAAGGGCAGTTAGTGTAGTCGTTTCGTTCCTGCATTCTGCGGCTCCAGGGAAAATTGGCTATGGCGCGGTTTTTCATACGCCTCACACCAACCTCCCCGGGTCGATTTAAGATGAGATTAAATACGCCGCAACTCTTCCGCAAAACGATCGTACACGCGCAAAAAAGGCCCGCGCAAGGCGGGCCTTTCCAGATTGAGTTTGTTCCGGCTTAACGCTTCGAGAACTGGAACGAACGGCGGGCTTTGCGCTTACCGTATTTCTTACGTTCCACAACGCGGCTGTCTCGGGTCAGGAAGCCTGCAGCCTTCAGCGCGCCGCGCAGCGACGGGTCGAACAGTTGCAGAGCTTTGGAAATGCCGTGCTTGACCGCACCAGCCTGACCGGACAGGCCGCCGCCTTTGACGGTGGCGTAAACGTCGAACTGGTCTTCGACGCCGGCAACCTGGAACGGCTGGCGCAGGATCATCTGCAGCACCGGACGGGCGAAATACTTGTTGATTTCCTTGCCGTTCACCTCGACCTTGCCGGAACCCGGCTTGATCCAGACACGGGCAACAGCGTCTTTACGCTTGCCGGTGGCATAGGAGCGGCCCAGTTCGTCACGAACCGGCTCACGCGCGATGGTTTCTTCGGCCACTGCTTCCACACCGGTTGCAGCTGCGAGCTCTTCGAGAGTGTTGATCTGATCGGCCATCGGTATCAGCTCCGGGTGTTTTTCTTGTTCATGGACTTGACGTCCAGAACTTCAGGGGCCTGGGCTTCGTGCGGGTGCTCGGCACCGGCATAAACGCGCAGGTTGGTCATCTGCTGGCGCGACAGGCGGTTGCCCGGCAGCATGCGCTTGACGGCTTGAACCACAACGCGCTCCGGGTGTGCACCTTCCAGGATTTCCTGCTTGGTGCGCGACTTGATGCCGCCCGGGTGGCCGGTGTGCCAGTAGAAGTGCTCGTCGCGCTTCTTGCCGGTCATCTGCACCTTGTCGGCGTTGATGATGATGACGTTGTCGCCCATGTCCATATGCGGAGTGAAGGACGCTTTGTGCTTGCCACGCAGACGCATGGCGACGATCGAGGCAAGACGGCCCAGAACAACGCCCTCGGCGTCGATCAGGATCCACTTCTTCTCGATGTCTGCCGGAGTAGCAGAGAAGGTTTTCATGGCAGGTCAATCCTGTTTGTCGTGAAGGCAGAATCCCCGAAAGGAGGCGCCTGAATGCGATGGAGGGGGTTTACGGGTATCACTGGCGCCCGTCAACAGGCGCAAACAAGATTAAATCAAGCAATTTCATATGGTTAAAAATTAGGTATTATAATACCCCAATAATTCAGACGCTAATCTGCTCCGGCGGATTGTCCAGCAAGGCCCGCAGCCGCAGCATCGCTTCCTCGAACCGCTTCAGCGAGACATGCGCGTTGATGGCAATCCGAACCGCATGCGGCGCGCGGCCGTCGCGCAAGGCAAATTCATCGGCCGAGCGGATCTGCACCCCGTTGGCCTCGGCTGCGCGGGTAAAGGCTGCCGCGCGCCATCCCGAGGGCAGCCGCAGCCAGACAAACGGGACGTCCGGATCCCAGTTCAGATCAAAGCCGCCAAGCGCATTTACAGCAACCCTGACATAGCGCGCCATCTCCGCCCGCACGTTTGCGATCAGATCCGGCAGCCGCGGATCCGTGAGCAGGATGCGCACAAGCTCCGCCAGCGGCTGGGCAAGACCGAAGTAGCCATGTTCAGCAACCCGCCGCAAATCGGCAGCCCGCCCTTCCGGTGCCAAAGCAAAACCGACCCGCAAGGCCGGTGTCAAAACCTTGGAAATAGAGGACACATGCCAGGCAAGTTCCGGCGCCAATGCCCGGTAGCTCGGCGCCCGCGCCTCGCCCAGGCGGTAACAATCGTCCTCAACGATCTGCACACCGTGGCGGCGGGCGATTTCCGCAATCTGCTTGCGCCTCTCCAACGAGGTAAACTTGCCCGTCGGATTGTGCACCTCAGGACTTGTGCAGAGAACTGTAGCGCCGGTTTTACGGATTGCCAGCTCCATCGAGTCCGGGCGCAGACCATGCTCGTCCATGGCCACTTCCACCACCTGCGCCCTGAGCAGTTCCGCCGCCCGGCGGAATCCGGCATAGGTCAGATCCTCAACCATGATCACGGGCTGGGGCCCCTGAAGAATGGCCTGCAACACCACCATCAGCCCGTTCTGGCCGCCATGGGTCAGTACAATATCGTTTTCAGTAATCTTACCCACCGGGGATTGCGACACCCAGTCTGCCGCTGCCTGCCGCACGGGCCGGTAAGCATCGCGGGTCGGATAGTTCAGAAACATGCGGGCGTCGCCTTCGGCGACCTTGTGCAGCGCCTCGCGTACAGCGGCCACCTGCCCCATGTCCGCGATCCTCGGGCTGAACAGGCTGACATGGCCGGGATCGCGCGCCTCCAGCAAATGCAGTTGCCGCGACCAAACGTCATCGGGCACTGGCTTCTTTTTTTCGGCTACAAAGGTTCCGCGCCCGACTTCAGCTTCCAGTACCCCCTCATCGGTCAGAATGCTGTAGGCGCGGGCAACAGTGCCCGGCGTGATACTCAACTGGTACGCAAGATCGCGTACCGGCGGCAGCTTTGTACCAATTTTCAAACTGCCCGCTTCGACAGCAGTACGGATTGTATCTGCTACTTTTTTGTACTTGGGCCCTTTTGCCTCGCCCAGGCTTTGCGGCCAAATTGTACCCATTACAATCCATCCTTGGACAATGTGTCAGGCCCTTTGTATCAGAACAACACGACAAATCAACAGGATTGTATCAACACAATACAGGATATCTCCCATGGTACAGCACGAACATATGGCACAGTCGAACATGTCTTACCTGATCAGCCGCCCGGCCCTGCCGATGCTGGCGCAGTGGGCCGTCTCTTTTGCCGTGGTGGTGACCAAATGGAGCCTGCGCCAACGCACACGAACCCATTTGAAACATCTGAGCGACGCGCAATTAAAGGACATCGGGGTGAGCCGCCAGGACGCCCACTATGAAGCCACTCTTCCGTTCTGGCGCCCATGATCCCCTGGGCAAAGGAACAACCTGACGGCCGGGGTTCGCCCCGGCCTTTTTTTGCCCGCCCCATTGCCTGCAAGACGCAAAGCCCTGCGTGTTACCGGCTATGCAAAAAATAAATGTTGATCGAATCTCCCCCCCGGCCTAAACGCCCCTCACTTTCGGTACCGATCCCAACCCCGGACTCTTATCCGGGGGGGCGCTAAGGGCCGGCTGGATTGTCATCTACTGGAACGAAGGGGAGTGTCATGAAAGACGCCAACCTCTTCCAACTGGGGATCGGTCTGGAGACAGGCGCCCATGAGGAAGATACCGCCCGCGGTGTAACTGCCGCGAATCTCGATGCAGTTGTGGATTCCGACCGCGAGGACCATTTCATCCGCCGCGATGGAAAAGTGTTCGCCGGCACCCACCTGATCATCGAAGTGATGAAGGGCACCGGCCTGGACTGCGAAGAGCGCATCCAGAACGCCTTCCGCAAATGCGTCGATGTCTGCGGCGCCACCCTGCTGCACATCCACACCCACAAGTTTTCGCCCCAAGGAGTCTCCGGTGTGGCAGTGCTGGCGGAAAGCCACATCTCGGTCCACACTTGGCCGGAAATCGGCTATGGTGCGTTTGACGTTTTCATGTGCGGCGACGCGCAGCCTTGGAAGGCCGTCGACGTGCTGAAAGAAGCCTTCAGCACCGACCTGGTCGAAGTGCGCGAACTGCTGCGCGGCGAAGAGCTGATCGCCAAAGAGGTTGCAGCATGAGCGACGCCTCGAAACAGGAATGGGTCACCGAGAGCCTGCATGAGCACTATGCGCAGCGCCTGCGCGTGGACGAGTTGCTTTATGACAGCAACACCGAGCACCAGCGCCTGAAAGTGTTCCAGAACGGCCAGTTCGGCCGCATTCTGACCTTGGACGACGTGGTGCAGACCACCGAAGGCGACAACTTCATCTACCACGAGATGCTGACCCATGTGCCGATCCTGGCCCACGGTGCAGCGAAACGTGTGCTGATCATCGGCGGCGGCGACGGCGGCATGGCCCGCGAGGCGCTGCGCCACACATCGGTCGAGCATGTCACCATGGTGGAGATCGACGCAGGCGTGGTGGATTTTTCCAAAGAGTACCTGCCGATGCTGAGCGATGGCGCCTTTGACGATCCGCGTCTCAACCTGGTGATCAACGACGGTGCGCTCTTCATGAAAGAGAACACTGAAAAGTTCGACGTGATCATCGTCGACTCGACCGACCCGATCGGCCCCGGCGAAGTGCTGTTCACCGACACCTTCTATGGCCACGCGGCGCGCTCGCTGACCGCGGACGGTATCATCGTAACCCAGAACGGCGTGCCCTTCATGCAGGGCGATGAGCTGACCGGCACCCTGCGCGCGTTCCATGCGCTGTTTGCCGATGCATCGTGCTATCTGGCCTCGGTGCCGACCTATGCCGGCGGGCCGATGGCATTCGGCTGGGGCAGCCACTCGGACAATGCCCGCAATGTGAGCCTGGCCGATGTCGAGGCGCGCTATGCCGCCGCAGGGATCGAAACCGGTTACTACAACCCGGAAATTCACAAGGCCGCTTTCGCCTTGCCGAACTACGTGAAAAAGCTGTTCCCGTAAGGAACATCCGAGACAGGGGGCCGCGGCCCCCTTTTTCTTTTGCACCGCATCTTGGCCTGACTGCCTCTTCTTGCTAGGCGCGGCAGGACAGAATCCAAACCTGGCAGGCCCCATGCAGCGCGACCCGATCCTTGTTGTTGACCGCGAAACCGGCGAAACCTTTGAAGAGGTTGTGCTGGGTGAGAAGTGGATCCGCTGGGCGTATCAGAATGCCAGCGCAAAGCCGGTGGAAAAGCTGCTGTTCCGTTCCAGCCTGGTCAGCCGCTTTATGGGCGCCTGGTTCGACTCGCGGTTTTCCAAGAGCAAGATCCGTGCGGTGATTGATGAGCTTTCCATTGACATGGAGGAAGCCACCGCACCGGCTGACAGCTATTCCTGTTTCAACGACTTTTTCGTACGGAACCTGAAACCCGAGGCCCGCCCCTACAGCGATAACCCGAAGGACATCGTATCCCCTGCTGACGGCCGCGTGCTGGTGTTTCCCGAACTGGCCGAGGACGTTTTTGTTCCGGTCAAGGGTTATCCGATGTCTGTCCGCACCATGCTGCCCGGCCTCGCGGACCGTTTCCTCGGCGGGGCGCTGGCGATCGTGCGGCTGTGCCCGGCGGATTACCACCGCTACCACTTCCCCGCCGCAGGCCGGATCACACAAGCCCAGGACATCCAGGGCGCGCTGCATTCGGTGAACCCGATAGCGCTTGGCGCCGGTCCGGATGTGTTCGGTGAAAACAAACGCACTTGGACGCTGATCGAAACGAACAACATCGGCACCTATTGCTTTGTTGAGGTCGGCGCTTTCGGCGTCGGCTCCATCGTCAACACCCGCACATCCGGCGACGTGCAGAAGATGGACGAGAAAGGCTATTTCAAATTCGGCGGCTCCACCGTGGTCGTGGTGTTTGAGCCGGGCAAGATCCGCTTCTCGGACGATCTGGCGGCCAACAGCGCCAAAGGCCGGGAAACCCTGGTCAAGGTCGGCCAGCCCTTTGCCACCGCACTTTAGCGCTTGGGCGGGATCGAATAGGTCATCGAGGCGCGCGCCACCGGCTCCGCCTGGCCTTCTGAATACATCAGCACATCGGCCACCGCCAAAACCCGGCCCAGCTTTAGCAGCCGCGCCTCGGCAATTACATCAGCACCCGCCACCGGCTTGCGCATGAAATCCAGCGAGCAATTGGTGGTCACTGCCAGCGCCTCGCGCCCCAGCCGCGAAAGGATCAATGCATAAATCGCGCAATCGGCCAGCGCAAACATCGACGGACCCGACACGGTGCCGCCCGGGCGCAGATGCCGCTCTGCCGTCAGCAGCCGCATCCGCAGGCCGTTCTCATCCATTGCGTCGATGGCAAAATCGTCACGCACCTGCGGGAAAATTTCGTGCAGGTATTCCGTCAGCCCTGCGACATCAAATGCCAGCGCCATGCTTTTCCTTTCCGCTAACCCCGCCTAGAGTTGCCGCAACCCTTGATAGGAGAGCAAGATGGCAATTCTGGAACGTTGCGACACTGGGGCGATTGCCCGGCTGACGATGAACACGCCGGAGAAACTGAACGCCCTTTCGGACGAGATGCTGGCGGCACTGCAAGAGCAGATCGACGCCCTGCGCGAGGACAGCAGCATCAAGGTTGTGATCCTGTCCGGAACCGGCAAAGGCTTTTGCGCCGGCCACGACATCAAGCAGATGACCGCAGGCCGCGCGGCCGAGGACGGCGGCAAGGCTTATTTTCAGGATCTCTTTGCCCGCTGCACCAGTGTGATGACCGGGCTGCAGTCCCTGCCCCAGCCGGTAATTGCCCAGGTCCATGGCATCGCCACGGCGGCGGGCTGCCAGCTGGTGGCCTCCTGCGATCTGGCGGTGGCGGCTGACGGCACCAAATTCGGCGTCAATGGTGTCAACATCGGCCTTTTTTGCTCCACCCCGATGGTAGCGCTGTCCCGCAATATCCCCCGCAAGCAGGCGTTTGAATTGCTGACCACGGGCGAATTCATCGACGCTGCCCGCGCGGTCGGCCTGGGCCTGGCCAACCGCGCTGTGCCGTTTGAGAACCTAGAAGCGGAAACCATAAAGCTCGCAGAAACCATCGCGTCCAAACTCGGCTCTGCGGTGAAGATCGGCAAACAGGCGTTCTACGAGCAGCTGCAGATGCCGATTGATCAGGCCTACGCCTATACCAGCGGCGTAATTGTCGAAAACCTGATGTACCGCGACACCATCGAAGGCATGGCAGCTTTCATCGAAAAACGCGCGCCCGACTGGCAGGACAACTGAGCCTCTAGGAGAATTCCCGTGTGATAACCGGAATTCTCCGAAAATTTTAAGCTTTGTTTACTTATCCGCACTAACTGTTTCCATAAGAAACCAATGAACCGCTTTCAATCTGGGCGGAAAGATGGCAAAGATTGGGCACGGCCGCTAAACACTTAACGGTCGGCACAATTTGGGCTGCTGCTGCGGAAGGGTCCCTCCAGCCGGATCTCTCTCTCCGGTGTACCATTCCCGCAGCGGCGGCCCCAAATATCCCCTCCTTGGCAATCAGGATAGGCGCTCCACTGCGTTCGTGCGGGAATTGGGCAGCACTGCGGCCCGCTCCTGGCTCCCATATCTGTTGCACCAGCCTGCCCCCTGCCCTATGTGGCGGTGCATGACACAGACATTGCATATCGTGGGCGGCGGCATGGCCGGCTCGGAAGCCGCCTGGCAGGCGGCAAACATGGGCGTTCAAGTGGTGATCCACGAGATGCGCCCCAAAGTGGAGACCTTTGCCCACCAGACCGGCAACCTCGGCGAGATGGTCTGCTCCAACTCCTTCCGCTCCGACGATGACGAACAGAACGCCGTGGGTCTCCTGCACTGGGAAATGCGCGCCGCAAACGGGCTGATCATGACCACCGCGGATGAGCACCGCCTGCCCGCCGGCGGCGCCCTGGCCGTGGACCGCGATCCCTTTGCAGAAACCGTCACTGCCAAACTGAAGGCGCATCCGAATGTGTCGGTTTCTTACGAAGAAATCACCGAACTGCCCGCAGACGGCCACTGGATCTTTGCCACCGGCCCGCTGACCTCCCCGGAACTGGGCAAGGCGAT
>JBFOLS010000801.1:0-2889 GCA_040830225.1 Leisingera sp. | reverse complement strand
GGTGATCCGCGCCATTGCCGGGTTGGCACCCGCGCAGGAGGGTTCGGTCAAGTTCGACGGGCAGGAGATCCGCGGTGCCTCCGAGCGCACCTTGCGGCCGCTGCGCAAGGACATCGCAATGATGTTCCAGGACCCGGTCGGAAGCCTGTCGCCGCGCCTGACGATCCGCAGCCTGATCACCGAACCCTACCGCATCCAGGGCATGAAGGACCGTGATCTGGATGCCGAGGCCAAACGCCTATTGGAGATGGTGAATCTCCCTGCTCATTTTGCCGACCGCTACCCTTATCAGCTGTCGGGCGGCCAGGCGCGCAGGGTCGGCGTTGCCCGCGCGCTGGCGCTGGAGCCGAAGCTGATCCTGGCGGATGAACCCACCGCGGGCCTTGATGTGTCGGTGCAGGGGGAACTGCTGAACCTCCTCAACGACCTGCGCGAAAGGCTGGGGCTGGCGATGGTGATCATCACCCACAACCTTAACGTCGTGCGCCATGTGGCAGACCGGATGGGCATCATGTATCTGGGTCGGCTGGTTGAGGAAGGCGGCACCGAGGCCGTCTTCCACGACCCCCGCCACCCCTACACCCGCTGCCTGCTGTCGGCGAACCCGGAACCCGATCCCGACGCCCGCCTGGAACGCATTGCCCTCAAAGGCGAGCCGCCCAGCCTGCTCAAACGCCCGTCCGGCTGCGAATTCCGCGAGCGCTGCCCCTTTGCCCAGGAAATCTGCACCCAGACCCCGCAATGGGAAGTGAACAACGGCCACGGCTTGCGCTGCCTCGCACCGCTGCATCAAGGCCGCGCAGCATGAGGCGCTTTGAAGGCAAAACCATCCTGATCACCGGCGGGCATACCGGCATCGGTTTCGGCATCGCCGAGCGCTTTGCCCGCGAAGGCGCCGACCTGATCCTGGTGGGACGGAACCGGGATAAGGGCGACCAAGCGGCAGAGAAGCTCTCCGCTCAAGGCGCAAGCATCCGGTTTCTGGCGGCGGACCTGTCGCACGAGGAGGACGTGCGCGATACGGCCGCCGGGCTCGACCGTCTCGACGTGTTGGTCAATAACGCAGGCCTTGGAAGCCGCCGCATTGAGCATGGCGCTGAGGATAGCCCCGGCACCCGCTGGGAGCGCATCCGCGGCACCAATCAGGACAGCACCTATCTGGTGACCGCTCATTGCCTGCCACTCCTGAAGGTGTTCGGCGGATCGGTGGTGAATATCTCCTCGACCGCCACATGGCATGGCAATTGGGGGCTTTACGGCGTGGCCAAGGCCGGGGTTGAGGCGCTGACCCGCGCCTTTGCCGCCGAAGCCGCACCAGTACGGGTCAATGCTGTCAGCCCTGGCTGGATTACCAATGATCTGACCGCCTCCGCCTCGGGCAATGCGGATGGCAGTTGGGACCTGCCGCCCTCGCTGCTGAACCGTATGGGATCCCCGTCTGAAGTCGCTGCCGCCGTGGCCTTTTTAGCTTCGGAGGATGCTTCCTTCATCACCGGCCAGACTCTGATCGTGGATGGCGGACTGACCCTGATCGATTACCCCTCCCGCCCGCTGCTGGCGCAGCACGGGCAGGTCCTGAAATCCCAAGACTGAATACCGGAAAGCCATGCCATGACATCCGTGCTGTACTTCAACGGCCCGATCCTGACGATGGATGCGGCCAATTCCTCTCCTGCGGCGGTGCTGACCGAAGGCCAGACCATTCGCGCTGTTGGCGCCGAGGCAGAGCTGCGCGCGCAGATGCCTGCAGGCACGCAGGAGATTGACCTGCAAGGCCAGACCCTGATCCCCGCCTTCATCGACCCGCACGGGCATTTTCCAGACCCGGGGTTCATCCGACTGTTCCGGGTCGACTTGGCCTCGCCCCCGCGCGGCGATTGCCCGGACATCCCCACAGCGCTGGAGCGGCTGCGGGCCAAGGCAGCGGAAACCCCTGTCGGCGAATGGGTGATGGGGGTGCTGTTCGACAACACCGCCATTGCTGAAGGCCGGATGCCGACGCGCACCGAGCTGGACAGTGTTACCACTGAGCATCCGATTTGGGTGATCCACGCCTCGGGCCACAATGGGTCGGCCAACTCCTTGGCGCTGCAAAAGCACGGAGTGAACCGGGATACGCCCGACCCTCTGGGCGGCCGCTTTGGCCGCGATCCGGAGACCGGCGCGCTGACCGGGCTGATCGAAGGTCTCTCGGCCATGGGCGAAATGGGAGACACCGATTTCCTCATTGACCGCGAGCGCTTCTGGGCCGGGTTCAACAGCTGCCGGGACGAATATCTGGCGCATGGCGTCACCTACGCGCAAAACGCCTGGGCGACGCGCGAGATGCTGGAGCATTTTGCCTCGCTGCCCGCGGACCAGGATCCGGGCTATGACCTGATGCTGCTGCCCATCGGCGAGCTGGAACCGGCGTTGACCGAGGGCCCGGAACCGCTGAACTGGCCCGGCAACCCGCATTTCACCCTGGGCCCGCGCAAACTGTTCACTGACGGGGCGTTCCAGCTGCAGACAGCGTTTCTCAGCGCGCCCTATCACAAGCCTATCGACCCGGAGAACCCTTGCGGGATGTCTTATGAAAGCGAGGATGAGCACCGCTTTCAGGTCAAGAAACTGCATGATCTGGGTTATCAGATCCACTGCCATTGCAACGGCGATGCCGGCGCGCAGATGTTTATCGATGCGGTGGCAGCAGCCCTGGGAGCCAACCCGCGTGCCGATCACCGCCACACCATCATCCACGGGCAAGCCTTGCGCGACGATCAGCTGCAGCAGATGGCGAGGCTCGGCATCACCGTCAGCTTCTTCCCGGCGCATGTGCATTTCTGGGGCGACCGCCACTACGATACCTTCCTGGGGCCGGAGCGGGCGGAGCGGATCTCACCCTGTGCT
>JBFOLS010000800.1:0-4839 GCA_040830225.1 Leisingera sp. | reverse complement strand
GCCTCCATCGCCGCATTCGACGGGCAAAAGGGACAGGCTGCCTATGCCGCTTCCAAAGGCGGCGTAGCGGGCATGTGCCTGCCGATGGCCCGCGATCTGGCGTCTTCCGGCATCCGGGTGATGACCATCGCCCCCGGCATCTTCATGACCCCGATGCTGGCCGGCCTGCCGGAAGAGGTGCAGCAGCAGCTCGCCGCCGACGTCCCCAACCCCGCCCGCCTTGGCGACCCGCGCGAATACGGCCGCCTGGCCGGGTTCATCGTCGAGATGGGCTATCTGAACGGCGAAGTCATCCGCATCGACGGAGCCCTGCGCATGCGCTGACTCCCTCCTTCGCTGAGACCGGGCCAAGGGCCGCGTAAGCGGCGGCGCCTGCGCCGTTCACCCTTGAGGCGGTCCCGGCGGATCGCACACTTGCAAACGCGCCTTCAGGGCAAACCTGCCCCTGAATCGCTTCTCAGCAATACCCTGCGCTGCGCAAGCAGCGCCCGGCCCAAGGCCGCACAAAGGCGCCTTGGCGCAGCCAATGCACCTGCGGGCGCGGGAGGCCTCCGTTCATTGGCATTCTCATCCGCCAGCCATTCACTCCCCTGCAGGAGGAGCGGCATGACCAAAACCGAACGGCAGAAATTGCAGGCAGGCGAATGGTACTGCTGCCTGGACAGCGAACTGGCGGCGTTGCGCCATCAAGCCCGGGTTGCGGTGCATCCACACAATATGGCGCCCCCTGATCCGGCTGAGAAACTGAGCCCGCCGCTGGCCACGCTTTTTGCCGGGCACGGCGAAAACTGCCTGATCGAGGCACCTTTCCACTGTGCCTACGGGATCAACATCAGTCTCGGCAGCAACGTGTATTTAAACGCCGGATGCACCTTACTCGACACTGCGCCCGTGGCCATCGGCGACGGAAGCATGCTGGGGCCGAGTCTGCAGATCTACTGCGCGCAGCACCACAAGGACAAAGCGTTGCGGGCGCAAGCGCTGGAGATCGCCCTGCCTGTCACCCTGGGTCAAGACGTTTGGATCGGCGGCAGCGCCATCCTGATGCCGGGTGTCAGTATTGGTGATGGTGCAATCGTCGGCGCCAGCGCGGTTGTGACCAAGGATGTGGCGGCCGGAGCCATCGTTGCGGGCGACCCGGCCCGGCTAATCCCCAGTGGTTAATAACGGCAGAAGGCAAAGCCCGCCGCATTCACTGAAAATTCACATTACCTTATAAATTACAACTATTTACGACAGGAAGTTTGACCAAATGTTTCGCACGCGGAACATTTGGTCAGCCTTGCTCTCTTACTGGGAAGCCCGCGTCAGCCCTCTGCCTTTTCCTCCAGCAGCAGCCATTCCTCTTCGGCCGCTGCCAGCTTCTCCTGACGTTCCACCAGCGCCTCGGTGGCCTTCTTGAATTTGACCGGCTCGCGGGTGAACAGGTCGGGGTCCGCCATAAGTTCCTGCAGCTTTCCGATTTCCGCCTCCAGCCGCTCGATCTCAGCGGGCAAGGCCTCCAGCCGGTGCTTCTCCTTGAAGCTGAGGCCGTCCTTGGGCTGACTCTCCTGCTTCACCTTCGGCTTCGCAGGTTTCACTTTTTCGGGTTTTGCGGCAACCTCCAGCGGCCCGCGCTGCGCGATGTAGTCGCTCCAGCCGCCGGCATAAGCCACGGCCTTGCCATTGCCCTCCATCGCAATCGTGGTGGTCGCCACCCGGTCCAGGAAATCCCGGTCGTGGCTCACCAGCAGCACGGTGCCGTCGTAATTGTCCAAAAGCTCCTGCAGCAGGTCCAGCGTCTCCACATCAAGATCGTTGGTCGGTTCGTCCAGCACCAGCAGGTTCGAGGACCGCGCCATCAGCCGCGCCAGCAGCAATCGCGCCTTCTCGCCGCCCGACAGTGAGCGGACCGGCGCCCGCGCCTGGCGTTCGTCGAACAGGAACTCCTTGAGGTAGCCTACCACATGCTTGGGCTGGCCGCGCACCATCACCTGATCCGCCTTGCCGGAAATCCCCAGCAAGGGGTCTGCGGTCAGATTCTCCCATAGGGTCGAATCGCCATCCAGCTGATCGCGGGTCTGGTCGAACAGCGCAATCTCCAAGTTGGTGCCCAGCTTCACGCTGCCCGCATCCGGGCCTTCCATGCCCAGCAGCATCTTCAGAAGCGTCGTTTTTCCCGCGCCGTTGGGGCCGACAAAGGCCACCCGGTCGCCGCGCTGCACCTTCAGCGAGAAGTTCTGCACAATCGGCTTGCCGCTGAAAGCCTTGCTGAGCCCTTCCGCCTCGATCACCTTGCGGCCCGACTTGGGCCCCGCTTCCAGCGCCATCTCGGCGGTGCCCTGGCGTTTGATCTGGGCCGAACGCTCCGCCTTCAGATCCTGCAGTGCCCGTACCCGGCCCATGTTGCGCTTGCGCCGGGCTGAGATGCCTTCCACGGCCCAGCGGCTCTCGGATTTGATCAGCCGGTTGAGCTTGTGGCGCTGCTGGTCCTCTTCATCCCAGACCTTGTCGCGCCAAGCCTCGAAATGCTCAAACCCCTTCTCCTGCCGCCGGACCTCGCCGCGGTCGACCCACAGCGTGGCCCGGGTCAGGGCCCGCAGAAACGCCCGGTCGTGGGAGATCAGCACAAAGGCAGCCCGGGTTGCCTTCAGCTCATTCTCCAGCCAGGTGATCGCCTCAATGTCCAGATGGTTGGTTGGCTCGTCGAGCAGCATCAGATCCGGTGCCTCGGCCATCAGCTTGGCCAATGCCGCGCGGCGGCGCTCGCCGCCGGACGCGGTCTCGACAGGCCGGGCGGGATCAAACTTCAGCCCCTCGCCCGCGCGCTCCACCTTGTAGAGCTCGCCCGGCTCCAGCCCGCTTGAGGCAAAATCGCCCAAAGTCGCGAAGCCTTCCATTTGCGGGTCCTGCTCCATGTAGCCCACAGACCTGCCAGGCGGCACCACAATCGAACCGGTGTCGGGTTCAACTATCCCTGCCATCACCTTCATCAGCGTGGATTTTCCTGAGCCGTTGCGGCCCACCAGCGCCACCCGGTCGCCGGGTTGCACCACCAGTTCAAGATCCGCGAAAACCGGGTTGCCCCCGAAGGTCAGGGAAATGCCGGACATCTGCAAAAGAGGAATACGTGCCATGCCTGCCAGCTACCCCGGCAGCAGAAACGCGTCAACGCCCCCTTTCATCTTTCCCGAAATACTCAAATTCCCCCGGCCACGGCCCTGAGCAACCGCTTGCGGGAGGCAGGGATGGCGCCGATCTCAAGCCCGGTAAACACGTGCAGCGTGTTCATTTTTGCATCGACCACCGCATGATCACTGACCCAGCCGCCCATCATCAGATAAGTGCGCAGCAAGGGCGGCATCCGCAGCATCGCCTTCTTCGCATCCGGTTTGCGCCGCAGCCGGGCCGCAAAGCGAAAGACTTCAGGCGACTTTACCCGCGGCAGCCAACGCTTAGGCGCCAAGTGCCGGTGCTTGAGCATGGCAAAAGCGTCCAGATACTTATCCGCCGAGGTGCCGGCAAAGGAAGAGCAGCCAAACAGCATCTGCACATCGTTGGCGTCAACAAGAACCGCCACCGCCCCCCAGGCAACGCGCAGAATATCCGGGGCTGTCCGCTCCGGGTGGATGCAGAAGCGGCCCATTTCCGCCATCCGTCCCTCAAAGCCGTTCATCGCTGTGAGATCGTAAAACTGCGCAGAATAACTATGCTCCAGATCCGGGCCGCCCTCAAACAGCTGCAAGCGGAAACAGCACACAAGGGCACCGCCTTTTCTGTCCTCCACCAGAACATGGGTGCAAACGGGATCAAAGGCGTCGCGGTCATGCCCCGGTGTCTGGAAACATAAACTTCGCAGGCTTTGCGCCGCAGAAACATCCTCTGGCGCTGCCGCCAGCCGGACCCGGTAACGGCCCCTGGTCAGAAAAACACCCGGCCCAGCCATGGCGGCGGCCTCCCCGCTATCCGGTTCCGCCTCTAACATAAGAAAGGCCGCAGCAGGGTGAACCCCAAACCGGGCCGGCCTATTCGTCGTTAAGCAGCTGGCCGGGTGCGAAATTGCCCAGGTTGCCAAGCAGCTGGCGCAGGAAGGTGTTGTCCTGCACGCCCGAACTGGTCACCCGGCGCTCCAGCGGCACGGTTTTGCCATCTTCCAGGCTAAAGCGCTCAATCGCCTGAACCACGCCTTGGGCATCAAAGCTGATCGCCACCAGATCGCGTGCCACAGGCTCCGGCGCCTTGGCACCGTAGTGGCGGAACCGGGTGGCAACATAGTAATAGCCGCTTTCGTTCAGTACCCCGGTGGAGGACGGGATGCCGATGGTTTCCGCCACGGAATCCCTGGTGTCGACGCCCGGCACAACCTCGGCCAGCAGCTCCGGCGCAGGCACATAGCCATGCTTGCGGTAGACAGAGGCGCAGGCGGCCAAAGCCAGCCCCGCTGCCGCAAATACCGCCCCGCGCAAAACCGCCTTGAAGTGAAATGCCTTTGCAACCATGACTGCCCCCCAGCCTGCCGCCATGACCGGCGGCTTGAATACGTCTTTTAACCCGATTACCTAATGACCGCCTCCGGTTCAAGAAACGAAAGTCCCCGAATATGTCTGACAGCACCGCTTTGCGGGTCGCGGACCTGCCGCAGAACGCCCCGACCGCCTTTGAAATCATCCCGGACAAAGGCACCTTGGCCGCTCTGGCGGCGGAATTAGGGGTGAATGCCCTGCGCAAGCTGCGCTTCACCGGCGAAATCAAGGCCATGGGCAAGAAGGACTGGAAACTGTCCGGCCGCCTGGGCGCCACCGTGGTCCAGGACTGTGTGGTGACGCTTGAGCCGGTAACCACCCGGATCGAGGAGGCGGT
>JBFOLS010000799.1:0-6203 GCA_040830225.1 Leisingera sp. | reverse complement strand
TCAGGGTTCAGCTGGAAGGGGTGCCATTCGATGGCAAAGGGATGGTCCGGAACCTCTGCCAGCGCTTTGTCCAGATGGGTCTTGCCGATATAGCACCAGGGGCAGATCGGGTCCGACAGGATGTCGAGCTTGACGGTGGTCATTGGGGTCATCCTTTGAACAGGGCGGGCAGGGCGCGGCGCAAAAGCTTGCCATTTCCGCCCGCTGGCAGGGCGTCGAGATGGACATAGGCGCGGGGCTGCTTGTAGCGGGCCAGGCGTTCAGATGCAAAGGCTTGCAGCTCAGCGGTCTTCAACTCTTCGGGACCGGTGTAGAACGCAGCGATGATATAGGTGTCTGCTTTTACTTCCACGGCTACAGCCCCGACCTGAGTGATGCCGGGATGGGCCGCCATCGCGGTTTCAACCTCGATCGGTGAAACACGGTAGCCGCCCGCATTCATCATGTCATCACCGCGGCCCAGATAGCGGATTTGGCCATCCGGGGACATGGCCCCCTGGTCGCCGGTGAGGAACCAATCGTCCTGATAACGGGCAGCGGTGTCCTCCGGTGCGTTCAGGTACTCCAGCATCAGCCCCGGGTCGGAACGGTGAATGGCAATGGTCCCCACTTCGCCTATGGAAACGGGTCCGGCAGACCCCAGAATGGCAACCTTGCGGCCTGTTTGCGGACGTCCCAAGGCGCCGTCCCGTGCAGGGAGTTCCGGAGAGGAAGAGATGAAGGTTGAGCATTCCGACATGCCGAACGCCTCGAAAAGCCCGCAGCCAGTGGCGGCCTCCCAGGCCTCGTGCAGATTGCTGGAGAGCTTTTCACCTGCGCAAAGCCCGTGCCGCAGGTCAGGCAGGTCCAGCGCTTCGCCTCTCAGGAACTTTCGGTAAACGCCGGGCGCAGCTGCAAAGAGGGTCGCACGGTGGTCTCTCAGCAATCCTGGAAGCTCCTCGGGCGGAGTTCCGGGCGTAGGGATCAATGCCGTGGCCCCTGCTGCCCAGGGATCCATCAGCCCGGTGCCAAGCGTGTAGGTCCAGTTGAAGGCCCCCGCGTGCAGCAGCCGGTCGCTCTCGGTCAAGCCGTACCAGCCTTCGACCATCATTTGCCGTGCCCAGACCGCCCTGTGAGCATGCGCCACAGCGCGCGGATTTCCGCTTGTCCCGGATGTATAGACCACATAGGCCAACCGTTCAGGGTCCCCTAGGGCGTACTCACAAGGGAGTAATTCGTGCATTTTCAGCAGGTCAGCCGTGGTGATCTGCAGAGGGTGACTCGCACAGGGGACGCTGGGATCGCGCAACACAGCCGACGGGTTCAAATCAGTGATCATCCGGGCGGTTTCCGGTTCAGTCAATTGGGCGGAGGTTGGCACCGGCACCAGCCCCGCGGCAATGGCGCCGAGATAGGCGATAGGGAACTCAACCGTGTTCCCCAGCCGCATCAGCACGATGTCACCTGGCTTTAACCCTGCCTCCAGAAGCCCTGTGCCTGTACCGCGCACGGCAGCCTCGAGCCGGGCGTAGCTCCAGTCCTCCCGGCTGCCTCCATCAAGAACAGACAATGCGGTCTTGCTGCCAAGGCGCGCTGCATGGCGCAGCACATGGGCGGCAAGATTGAAGGGCGCGGGGCAGGGCGCAAAGGGCCCCTGATCAAAAATCGACAGCATGGCAATTGGCTAGCCCGCACCGTCCTGCGTTGCAAGCGGCGTGAGCGCGGCTTATAGAATGGCTATGACTGGCCGCGACCCGAAATCCCTGATCACCATCGCCCGCGCAAGCGGCGGCGAAGACGAAGCCGAACCTCTGGACCTGGGCGCCCGCGTGCGTGAGCTGCGCAAGGCGCGGGACTGGACCCTGGAACATGCCGCCAACCAGGCTGGGCTGGCGCGTTCAACACTGTCCAAAATCGAAAATGGCCAGATGTCACCGACTTACGACGCATTGAAAAAGCTGGCGGTCGGCCTGCAGATCTCGGTGCCGCAGCTTTTTACCCCGCCGCAGCGGGACCAGGTGAATGGCCGGATGACAGTGACCAAGTCCGGCGACGGCGCCGCGCATGCCACTGCGACATATGAGCACGAGCTTCTGGCCGACGGGCTTTCGCGCAAGCAAATGCTGCCCTACCGGGCACGGGTGCGGGCGCGGTCGATGGATGAATTTGACGGCTGGGTGCGCCATGACGGCGAGGAATTTCTCTATGTGCTGACCGGGGTGGTCAAGCTTTACACGGAATTCTACGAGCCGATCGAAATGCGCCGCGGCGACAGTGCTTATTACGATGCTGCCATGGGGCACAATGTCATTTCTGTCAGTCCCGAAGACGCAATGATCCTCTGGGTGACGTCGCTGGCATAATTTTTTCGCTCAGTGCGGGCGGCCGTCCAACTCTCTCAGAAGGCTTTCAATGTAGAGGAAATCATCCACCTCCTCCTTGGCTTCATTCAAGGTGAGGTGGTGGGTGCGGGCCAGATAGGCGACGAACTTGTCCCGGTCATCCAATAGCGACGGCGCGTTGCTGGCTTTCAAATGCGGAAAGCGCTGTTTGATGCGAGGCATCCTGTCAATCCAGCTGGCAGCGGCTGCTTGTACAGGCATGGGGGGCACTCCCTGACAAACTGTTTTTTGGTTCTTGGCCCCCCATGGTAGCATTTTTTTAGCCATTTTGTAACGGCAGTGCTTTTCCGGTGAGTCAGGCTTGCCTGGCAGGACGGGATTCGGCCGGGCCGGATGGTTCCGCAAACAACCGGGTCAGTACCACGTGGCCTATGCCAACCGCTACTATCTGCATTGCAAGGAACATCGGAATGTGACCCGGATAGATACCCGCGAAGGTGTCGGTGAAGCCGCGCGCGATAGTCACAGCCGGATTGGCGAAACTGGTGGAGGACGTGTACCAGTAAGCACCGGTGATATAGAGGCCGACCAGCGCTGGCACCGCCTCGGGGCGCGAACGCAGCCCGCCAAAAATCACGAACAGCAGACCAAAGGTCGCCAGGATTTCCGAGAACCATTGGGCGGTCCCGGTGCGGTGCATCGTGGTAGAGCTTTGCAAAATTGCAAGGTCGAACATCATGTGGCTGGCCCAGACGCCAAGGATGCCGCCACCGATTTGCACCAGGATGTAAGGCGCTACTGTTCTCCAGGGATGCTCGCCGCGCAAGGCAAAGGCGATCGTGACTGCGGGGTTGAAATGGGCACCGGAAACGGGTCCCAAGGTGGTGATGATAGCATAGAGCATGCAGCCGGTGGCGATAGCATTGGCCAGCAGCGCCAGCGCCACGTTTCCGTCTGCCAGATTTTCGGCCATGATTCCGGAGCCGACGACACCGACCAGAAGCATGGCGGTGCCGAGGCCTTCGGCCAGCAATTTTTGCGCGCTCATACGATTTCTCCGATCTGCTTAAGCTGCCGGCTCAACTCGGTTGCGTTCATAGTTTCAAACGGCAACTCGAGCAGGGCTTTGGCGCGTTTCTCCAGCGTGGCATAAGCGGTGCGGAAGGCTTGATCCCATTCGGGCTGATCGGCTGCTGCCGGATCCTCGACACCCCAATGGGTTCGGACTGGCGCGCCGGGCCAGATCGGGCAGGTTTCGCCCGCAGCCGAGGCGCAGACGGTGATCACGATGTCCATTTGCGGCGCGTCTTCGGCAGCAAACTCATCCCAGCTCTTGGAGAGGGCGCTGCTGGTGTCATGACCAAGTTCGCCCAGCAGCGCCAGCGATTGCGGATGCACTTTACCGGTCGGATTGGAACCCGCGGAAAAGGCGCGGGTGCGGTCGGCGCCGAGGGTGTTAAAGATGGACTCCAGCAGGATGGAGCGTGCTGAGTTGCCCGTACAGAGGACGAGAATGTTCATGAGAGTTGACCGTTTTTAGGGTTTAGTCGGAAGAATTCACGCGGCCGATGCCGTCCACTTGATGCTGGAGCGACATGCGGTCGAGGGTTTCAAAAGGCAGCGCCACAAAGGCTTTGATCCGATTGCGCAGCAGGCCATAGGCCTGCTGGAAGGCGAGGCGGCGTTCCGCGTCTGAGCCTTCGGCTTTGACCGGGTCAGCCAAGCCCCAATGTGCGCTCATAGGCTGGCCTGGCCAGGCCGGGCATTCCTCGTTGGCAGCGTGGTCGCAGACGGTGAAGATGAAATCCATCTGCGGGGCATCTTCTGCGGCGAACCTTTCCAAGTCCTTGGAATGAAGTTCTGCAGTGCCGTACCCTTTGGCCTGCAGCAGCGCGATCACTTCGGGGCGCGGTCCGGCAGAGGGGCGGGTGCCGGCGGAATAGGCCCTGAACTTGCCCGCGCCTTCGTGGTTCAGGATAGCTTCGGCCAGTAGCGATCTGGCCGAGTTTCCGGTGCATATGAACAGAACGTTCAGCGGGCGTTCAATCGTTGGCATGACATTCTCTTCTCCCGCTATTGGTACGCAAATGTCAGGCCGGTTCTGGCAGCAACCAGACAGCAGATAGTCGAACATGCCTCGCAGGCCCGGAAGGTCGGCAGTGTACAAAAGAGAGGTGCCGATCCTCTTCTGGCTGATCAGCCCGGCCTGTTTCAGGACTGACAGATAAGCGGAGGCAGTATTGGGCTTGAACTCCAAGGCAGAGGCGATCTCACCCGCAGGCACGCCATCCGGGTAGCGGCGCATCAGCAGGCGGAACAGTGCCAGGCGGTTTGGATGCGCCAGCGCGGCAAGCTTATCGGTGATCTCTAATTCCATAATTCGTGAATTATGGAATTAGAGTGGGTGAGTCAACCATTCTGCCGCCTCTGAGCTTGGGGCTCAGCCCTTTAGTCGGCCTGAAACCACCAAACATCCGGCATGAAGCCGGTCCGGTCTCCGTAAATCGGCAGTTCGTCCGGAAAACGCATCTCCTTGATATGGGCGATCCTGCCCACATCGAACTTCCAAAGCGGAATTACATAACGCCCAGCGGTCAGCACCCGATCCAGCGCCCGCACGGCAGCGGTGAAGTCTTCGGGGTCCTTGGCTGTCAGCATCGCATCGATCATTGCTTCAGCTGCCGGACTGTCCATTCCCATCAAATTGCGGCTGCCTGGCTGCGTAACGCCGCTGCTGCCCCAGTAATAACGCTGCTCGTTGCCGGGACTCAGTGACAATTCACGGCGGTAGCGGGTGAGGTCGAAGTCATAAGCGTTTTGCCGTTCCACATACTGCGCGTTGTCGACGGTTTCTGCGGACAGGCCAATGCCCAGCCGCTCAAGGGCGCGGGCATAGATTTCCGAAATTGTTTTCATTTCCCCATCGCCTTGCCGGATCAGCAGGTTGAGCTCCAGCGCGGTGCCGTCCGCATTGCGCAATACGCCATCTGTCACGGTCCAGCCTGCCTTTGACAGAAGTTTCATCGCAGTGCGAAGGTTGCCGCGGTTGCGCTTGCTGCCATCTCCCTGAGGCAGTTCGTAGCCTTCCAGCGTTCCGGGCAGCAGGGTTTGCGTAAACGGTTCGAGAAGTGCCCGAACATTGCCCTCGGCGGAGCCGGGCCGCATTTCCAGGCTGGAGCCTGAAAAGTAAGAGGTAATACGCGGTTGAACACCGCCGGTCACGGTGCCGTTGATGTACTCGAAATTGAACGCCAGCAGCAGCGCCTCCCGCACTCGCCAGTCGTCTAGCGGTGCGCGGCGGGTGTTCATCACCAGTCCGGTCATGCCCGAGGGGCGCTGGTGCGGGATCTCGCTTTTGACCACACCGCCGCGGGCGACGGCTGGGAAATCATAGGTGCTGGCCCATTTGTCGGCATTGAACTCGCGCACGGCGCTCAATTCACCTGCTTTGAAGGCTTCGAACAGCACCGTTTGGTCTCCGAAGAAGTCGATGCGCAACTCGTCAAAATTCTGAGTGCCGCGGCGAAAAGGCAGGTCCTTGCCCCAATAGTCCGGGTTGCGGGACAGGGTAACAAAGCGGCCTGGCTCGAAATCCGTCACGACATAAGCGCCGGTGCCGATCGGGGCTCCTCCGATAGTGTCGCTGCCGAAATCCTTCCCCTCCCACTGCGCTTTCTGGAGGATCGGGCGCAGGCCTGCGATCAGCGCCAGTTCCCGGTCCTCGGTGTTGAAAGTCAGCCGCAGGCTGCGCGGGCCGGTTTGTTCGATCTCCCCGACTTTGCTCCAAAATCCGCGGTAGCGGGGGTGGCCCTTGGTACCGAGAATTTCATATGACCAGATCACATCGTCGATGGTGACCGGGGTGCCATCGGAGAATCGGGC
>JBFOLS010000798.1:0-2285 GCA_040830225.1 Leisingera sp. | reverse complement strand
TTCATGCGGTTACCTCATCTGGCTGGCGCCGTTCACGTCAAGAACAGCACCGGAAAGGGATGATTGCGACGGGCGCAGGACAAAGGCGGTGAGCTCAGCGATTTCTGATGGTTCGGCCATGCGGCCGATGGGAATGCCCGACAGCGCCGCCGCTTCTCCATGTTCTGCGATATAGGCCTCGGACATTTCGGTGCGGACCCAGCCCGGGGCCAGGGCGGTGGCGGTGATGTTGTCGGCCCCGAAGCCGCCCGCGATGCTTTGGGTCAGGTTGACCAGCGCCGCCTTGGTGGCGCCGTAGGACATCGCCTCGGCCCGGTAGCCGCCCTGCGCGGCGCGGGACGCCATGTTGACGATCCTGCCGCCGCCATAGGCGCGGAAGTGGGGGATGGCAGCGCGGCACAGGTCGGCGGCGGCCAGCAGGTTTACCTGCACGTCGCGCGTCCAGGTGGCCTGCCATTGTGTGAGCGGGTCGTCCACCGAGGACGCCGACAGGATGCCGGCGTTGTTGATCAGCGCGTGAATGCGGCCTGCTGCGGCTTCCGCCTCTGCCCAGAGCTGGGAAGGGGCGGCGGGGTCGCCAAGGTCTGCGGCAAAGCAAAAGGCGCCATTGCCGATCTCCGCAGTCAAGGCCTCGGCGGCTTCGCGGTTACGGCCATAGTGCAGCAGCACCCGGGCGCCCTCGCGGGCGAGCTCCCGGGCGATTGCGGCTCCGATAGTGCCGGTGGCACCGGTCAGCAGCACGGTTTGGCCTGTGAGATGCGCCATGAGTCAGCCTTTCAGATACCAGCCCCAGGGTTTGGAGCGGTCATAGGTGGTGATCTGCTTGGTCTCGAGATAGTTGTTCAGTCCCCATTCGCCCAGCTCGCGGCCGATGCCGGACTGTTTGTAGCCGCCCCAGGGGGCTTCGGTGAATGTGGGCTGCGAGCAGTTGACCCAAACGATGCCTGCCCGGAAGGCGCGGGCGACGCGGTTGGCGCGCTCGAGGTCATTGGACATGACGGCTGCGCCGAGGCCGAAGCGTGAGGCATTGGCCTGGGCGACGGCTTCTTCTTCGGTCTTGAAGGGGCGGATGCAGACGACGGGCCCAAAGATTTCCTCGTTCCAGATCCAGCTGTCTGTGGCGACATCGGCAAAGATGGTGGGTTCGACATAGCAGCCGTGCTCCAGCCCCTCCGGCACACCGCCGCCGCAGACCAGGCGTGCGCCTTCGGATTTGCCGCGGGCGATGGCGGCGAGCACCTTGTCGTGCTGGCCTTGGCTGACCAGCGGGCCGAGCAATACCCCCTCCTCCAGCCCGTGGCCGATTTTGATCTTCTGCGCCTCTTCCTGCAGCCGGGTTAGAAGCGGCTCATAGAGGCTCTCTTCGATCAAAACGCGGGAGGTGGCGGAGCAAACCTCGCCCTGGTTCCAGAAGATGCCGAACATGATCCACTCGACGGCCTCGTCGATATCTGCGTCGCCAAAGACCACCATCGGGGATTTGCCGCCGAGCTCCAGGCTGATAGTTTTGATCTCCTGCGCGGCGGTGGCCATGATGCGGGCGCCGGTGGGGACCGAGCCAGTGAAGGCGAGCTTGTCGACGCCCGGGTGTTCGGTGAGCGGCTGGCCGGCCTCGGGGCCGAAGCCGGTGACGATGTTCAAAACGCCTGCGGGCAGGCCAGCGGCGGTGGCGATCTCTCCCAGCTCCAAAGCGGTCAGCGGTGTGAGCTCCGAGGGCTTCAGCACCATGGTACAGCCCGCGGCGAGGGCCGGGGCGACCTTCCAGGAGGCCATCAGCATCGGGAAGTTCCAGGGGATGATGGCGCCGGCCACGCCCACAGGTTCCTTCACGGCCTTGGAGGTAAATTCCGCCGTTGGCAGTTCGATGTCGCGCTCGGCGTTGTTGTCCAGCCGTTCGGCTAGGTCCGCGTAGAAGTGGAAGCAGCCGGCGGTGTCCTCGATATCCCAGACTGCCTCGGGCAGGGGTTTGCCGTTGTCGCGAACTTCCAGACGCGCCAGTTCGTCTGTACGGCGGGTGATTTCGTCGCCCATCTTGCGCAAGATGGCGGCGCGTTCGGCCCCGGTCATGCGCGGCCATGGGCCGGTGTCAAAGGCGGCGCGGGCGGCCTGGACGGCGGCGTCGATGTCCGCGGCGTTGCCGCGGGCGACCTGGTGGAAGGTCTTACGGTTCGAAGGGTCCACCACATCGAACAGGGCGCCAGAGGCGGAGGCGGTCCATTCACCGTTGATGAAGAGCTTGTTTTGCATAGTTGTTCTCCGGTGCCGGCTGGTGCCCGGCAAATGTT
>JBFOLS010000797.1:0-3149 GCA_040830225.1 Leisingera sp. | reverse complement strand
GCATGGTGGGGGCGGGCAGCGGGCTGTTCTCGGCCCGGGCGGGTATGGAGTTGGGTTTGATCGCCTGTGACAAGGAGGCCGCCAACAGGGGCACGGCGTATTCCGCTGCCTATAGGGAAAAAGTTACAAAGCCGCCAAGGGCGCCCGAGAAAAAGAAAGGGGCGCTGCGGGCGCAGATCACCGCCACACCCGATCTGGAGGCGCTGAAGGGCTGCGACCTGATCATCGAAGCGGTTTTTGAAGACCCCGGCGTCAAGGCTGAGATGACCCAAAAGGTCGAGGCGATCATCCCGGAAGACTGCATCTTTGCCTCCAACACCTCCACCCTGCCGATCACAGGGCTGGCCAAGGCCTCAACCCGGCCGGAGCAATTCATCGGCATCCACTTCTTCTCACCCGTCGAGAAGATGCTGCTGGTGGAAATCATCAAGGGCAAGGAGACCGGCGACCGGGCGGTGGCCAAGGCGCTGGACTATGTGCGACAAATCCGCAAGACGCCGATCGTGGTGAATGACGCGCGCTTCTTCTACGCCAACCGCTGCATCATTCCCTACATCAACGAAGGCATGCGGATGATCACCGAGGGCGTCAGCCCCGTCCTGATCGACAACGCTGCGCGCCAGCTGGGTTTCCCGGTGGGGCCGGTGCAACTGACCGACGAGACCTCGATCGATCTGGGCGCCAAGATTGCCCGCGCCACCAAGGCGGCAATGGGCGAGGCCTATCCTGAAAGCCCGGCGGATGATCTGATCTTCTGGATGGAGGAACAGGGCCGCCTGGGGCGCAAGGCCAACGCAGGCTTCTTCGACTATGACGACAAGGGCAAGCGGGTGGAATACTGGAAAGGCGTGCAGGGGAAATACCCGCAGGCCGCCGAACAGCCCGACCTGATCGAGGTGCAGGAGCGGCTGATGTTCGCCCAGGTTCTGGAAGCGGTGCGGGCGCTGGAGGAAAGCGTGCTGATGGACATCCGCGAAGGCGACGTCGGTGCCATTCTGGCCTGGGGCTTTGCCCCCTGGTCCGGCGGCCCCTTGAGCTGGCTGGACATCCTGGGCACGCCTTATGCGGCAGAGCGCTGCGATGCGCTGGCAGCAGAGCACGGCGAGCGTTTCGCCTGCCCGGCGCTGCTGCGGGAGATGGCGGAGAAAGGCCAAAGCTTCTACCGCCGCTTTGGCCCGGAGCAAACCGCAGCTGCCTGATCTGCGCCCTGAACAACGAAACGGCCGGCGAAATGCTGGCCGTTTTTCATTTTCTGGCAATGAATTACCGGAGTTATCTCACTTTACATCCTGGCAGCCGGGCGGTCCGTTTCTGTCGCCGCGCCATCCGCGGGCCAGTATTCCTCTTCTGCAATCATCGACAATACCAGGCCGCGCGCTTCTTCCTGGTTCAGCACCCGGTAGGCGCTTTCCTCCGAGAATACCCGGCCGCACATCAGGTTGCGCGGCGCAGCAGAAAAGCCCAGCATGCCGGCCTCAAGATAGATCACCTGGTCCTGGGCAAAGCGCGGCGTTACCAGATCCAGCTGCGCGCCCGGATGCATCCGGCGGATGCCGCGGTAGCCTTCCAGCGCGCAGGCCGGCACCACGGCAAAGGGATCGCCTTGGGCGTCCTCCACCAGCTCGCTTTCCAAAAGCACGCCCTGATCCGGCATCAGCCACAGCGGCACCCGGTTCATCAGCGCATCGCGCGGCACCAAGAGCGGGCAGCGGGCCGGCTCCAGTTCACCCTCGCCCGGCAGGATGGTCTCGCGCTGCAGCTCCACAATCGGCTGCATGCCGTGATCGAAGGTCAGGACCTTATCGCCGACGGCCAGCGCCTCTACCCCGCGCCATCCCAGGTTTGAGGCCACATGAGTGCCCGCCAGGAAGCCGCCCTGCCCGACAGAAACGAGGGGAAATCCGCTGTTCATCGCCTTTCCCGGCGACACCTGCGCGCGTTTCAGGATCCAATCCAGCATCGGTGTTCCTTTCCTTCGGCCAAGGCGGCGAAACCTCGGACCAGCTTAGTTTGTCACCTTCAACCGCGGCGAAACCGGCGCGGAAATAAGGCAGAAACCAGTCATTGTTCACGTATCAGTGCCAATCTGCCTGCCATAGGGCGAATAATACCGCCTTCAGCCGCTTTGGCGCCGTTTCATGTCACCGGGATAAAACCGAATCGTTAAAAGAATATTCAAATTGAGTGATATCCGCAGCGCAGGCGCTGGAGACAGCCTCAGCAGCGGCATCGTCGTAATAGGGGCGCCAATCGCGCCGCCGCTCCGTCTCATTGGCCCGCGGAAGCTCAAGCGTGAAGCCCAGATAATCAAACAGCGGCCGGGCGTCCTGCTGAAAATGTTCGAGTCTGATGTACAGTCGGCACTGTTCTGTCCCGTCGGAATGGCGCATGTAAGACGCTGCGGGGCTGCTGCTGAAGGCAGAGGCGATCTGCGGATGCTGTACAAAGGCCCGGAAATCCAGTTCCTTCGCCAATCCGATTGCTGGATGGTTGAATGTCTGCCCGCGCAGCCAATGGTAATAGCTCACTGCCCTGTCCCAGGGGTTGCGCACCAGGGTAAAGGCAAACAGCGAACGCAGGTCACTGTCCGGCACCAGCCCTTCGATATCGGCCAGAGTGGAGTGTTTCCAAAGCCGCCCCCGGGCCGGTGCTTCCTCGAGGCGGCGGCGGCGTTTCAGCGCTTTCGGCGTGTCGCCCAGCATCATGTCATCCGCCATGGCACGCGCTTCCAGCGCCAAAGCCAAGGCAGTGCCGCCGGTCTTGGGGATATGGATGAACACGTATTTGCGGCCCAGCGACAGGATCATGCCCCGACTCTAGGCAATTGAAGAAAAGAAAGAAACTTCGGAATGAATGGTTCTCCTATGGCAGCCCTGCCCTCAACTTCTTCTTTCTGGTCCCAAATACTGCCGGGGTGAATTGGCCGGAAGGCCAAGAGGGGCAGCGCCCCTCCCCGCGGCTATTTCGAGCGCAGGGCGATGGTGGTGCCCGCTGCGATAATCAGGGCAATCCCCAGCATCTGCCAGCCGTTCAGCGCCTGCCCCCAATACGCCCAGGCGATAGCCGGGCCAACAATCATCACTGAGTATTCGAACACCGCAACAAAAGAGGCCTCGCCCAGCTGATAGGCCTTGGTGATGAGAAAGACT
>JBFOLS010000796.1:0-15247 GCA_040830225.1 Leisingera sp. | reverse complement strand
GAAGGACTGGCTCACCTTCGCCTTGTCGTGGCCGTAGGGCAGAAGATCGTCGTTCGAAATCCCGATCTTCGCACCAATCTCCTGGATCGGCTTCTTCTGCGCTTCACGCGCGATCTCAATGTCACTCTTGTAGCTCATGGCCGTCTCCCTGTTGCCATCTCTTCCGCTTCAGGCCCCGCCGCAAATTTTCCCCGCGAGGCAAGGTATATTCCTATTACTCAAATTATTTTCCTGCACGTCAACACCTTCCTGAGCAGATTTGCCTTAAAAAACGGGCAATCCCGCCCTTTTTGCCGCCGATCGGAAACAGGCGGATTTTCACCCGGGGTGAAAACGGCGCATATGCGGCAAAGGCTGCCGCAAACAAAAAGGGCCCGGGCAGTGCCCGGGCCGTTCGAGGCCCGGCCCGAAGGCCGGACAGGGGAATCAGCTGCTGGCCTCAGATATCCAGCGTGTTGTCTTTCTCCCAGCGGGAGAAGTGATTGACGAAGGAGTTCCACTCCTGATGCTTCATCTTCATGTAAGCGTTGGAGAATTCATCGCCCATCATGCTCTTCAGCTCTTCGTCCTTGTCGTAGAAGCGCAGCGCATCCAGCATGTTCAGCGGCAGCTTCGGCGCGTCGGTGATGGTGTGGCCTTCGGCATACATATCGATGTCGTGGCGCGGACCCGGGTCTGCCTTTGTACGGATACCGGACAGGCCCGCCGCAATGATCACCGCCTGCAGAAGATACGGGTTCACGGCACCGTCGGGCAGACGCAGTTCGAACCGGCCGGGGCCAGGCACACGCACCATGTGAGTACGGTTGTTGCCGGTCCAGGTGACGGTGTTCGGCGCCCAGGTGGCGCCCGACATGGTGCGCGGCGCGTTGATCCGCTTGTAGGAGTTCACCGTAGGGTTGGTGATCGCCGCCAGTGCCGAGGCGTGCTTCATAATGCCGCCCAGGAAGTGGCCGCCCTGTTCGGACAGACCCAGTTCGGCAATGTCTCCGTCACCTTTTTCGCCGGCGAAGACGTTAACGCTGGCGTCCTTGCCCGGTGCGTCCCAGACCGAGATATGCGCGTGGCAGCCGTTGCCGGTCAGGCCTTCAACGGGCTTGGGCATGAAAGTGGCACGGAAGCCATGCTTTTCCGCCACCGACTTGGCCATGAACTTGAAGAAGCTGTGCTTGTCCGCCGTCGCAAGCGCGTCGTCGAAGTCCCAGTTCATTTCCCACTGGCCATTGGCGTCTTCGTGGTCATTCTGGTAGGCGCCCCAGCCGAGCTCCAGCATATAGTCGCTGATCTCGCGGATCACATCGAGGCGGCGCATCATTGCCTGCTGGTCGTAGCAAGGCTTTTCAGCGGTATCGAAGGGGTCCGAAATCTCTTCGCCTTCCGGGGTCAGCAGGAAGAATTCGGCCTCGATGCCGGTCTTCACATGCAGGCCTTCATCCGCAGCCTCCTTGATCAGGCGGCGCAGCACGTTGCGCGGCGCCTGGGCGACATCCTCGCCCTCCATGACGCAGTTGCCGGGCACCCAGGCGATTTCCTTGTTCCAGGGCAGCTGGATCACTGCCTCCGGATCCGGCACTGCCAGCATGTCCGGGTGTGCAGGAGTAAGGTCAAGCCAAGTGGCAAAACCGGCAAAACCGGCCCCGTCTTCCTGCATGTCCGCGATCGCCCGTGCCGGCACCAGTTTGGCGCGCTGGCCACCGAACAAGTCGGTGAAGGAGATCATGAAGTATTTAACGCCTTTTTCTTTCGCGAAAGCAGCCAGATCTGTCGTCATGGTCCTACTTCCTTTCCCTGTTGAACGTGTTTGCAAATTGGGCGCGGACTGTTGCCAGCCGCGCCCAGCCAATCATCAGAACCCTGCTTTGCCCGGGTACCAGTCGGTACCGGCCAGCGGCACGCGCGCCATGGCGGCGGCTTCCATGGTCAGGGCGCACAGATCCTCGGGCTCGAGGTTGTGCAGGTGGTTGTGGCCGCAGGCACGGGCAATGGTCTGTGCCTCCAAGGTCATCACCTTGAGATAGTTGCGCAGACGGCGCCCGGCATCAACCGGATCCACGCGCTTCATCAGCTCGGCGTCCTGGGTGGTGATACCCGCCGGGTCCATGCCTTCGTGCCAGTCGTCATAAGCGCCGGTGGTGGTGCCCAGTTTCTGGTACTCGTTCTCCCACTTCGGGTCGTTGTCGCCCAGCGCGATCAGTGCCGCAGTACCGATGGCCACCGCGTCGGCACCCAGTGCCATCGCCTTAGCCACATCGGCGCCGGTGCGGATGCCGCCGGAGACGATCAGCTGCACTTCACGGTGCACACCCAGATCCTGCAGTGCCTGCACGGAAGGACGGATACAAGCCAGGGTCGGCAGGCCGACATGCTCGATGAACACGTCCTGGGTCGCGGCGGTGCCGCCCTGCATGCCGTCCAGAACCACAACGTCGGCGCCGGCCTTCACTGCCAGAGCGGTGTCGTAGTAGGGACGGGTGCCGCCCACCTTCACATAGATCGGCACCTGCCAATCGGTGATTTCGCGCAGCTCCAGGATCTTGATTTCCAGGTCATCCGGGCCGGTCCAGTCCGGGTGACGGCAGGCGGAACGCTGGTCGATGCCTTTCGGCAGGGTGCGCATTTCTGCAACCCGGTCCGAGATTTTCTGGCCCAGCAGCATGCCGCCGCCGCCGGGCTTGGCGCCCTGGCCGACCACAACTTCGATGGCGTCTGCCTTGCGCAGGTCGTCCGGGTTCATGCCGTAGCGGGACGGCAGGTACTGGTAGACCAGCTTGGTGGAATGGCCGCGTTCTTCCGGGGTCATGCCACCGTCACCGGTGGTGGTCGAGGTGCCGGCAGCGGATGCGCCGCGGCCCAGGGCCTCCTTGGCAGGGCCCGACAGCGCGCCAAAGCTCATGCCGGCAATGGTGACCGGGATGTCCAGCTCGATTGGTTTCTTGGCGAAACGGGTACCCAGGGTCACCTTGGTCTCGCATTTCTCGCGGTAGCCTTCCAGCGGGTAGCGCGAGACCGAGGCGCCGAGGAACAGCAGGTCATCGAAATGCGGCACCTTGCGCTTGGCGCCACCGCCGCGGATGTCATAGATCCCGGTGGCTGCCGCGCGGCGGATTTCCGCGTTGATCGGGTTGGAGAAGGTCGCCGACTGGATCGGGACCGTACGGGGGATGTTCTTGTTATCCATGTCTTTTGATCCCTGTCCTTAGTACGCTTGCGCGTTATCGACGTCGAAGTTGTAGAGCTGGCGGGCCGAGCCGTAACGCTTGAACTCTTCGGGCTTGGCATCGCTGCCGGCACGGGCCAGCAGATCCTTGAGGATCTCTATATGCTCGGGGCGCATCTCTTTCTCGATGCAGTCGGCACCCAGGCTCTTGACCGAGCCGCGCACGAACAGGCGCGCTTCGTAGCAAGAGTCGCCCAGTGCATCGCCGGCATCGCCGCAGACAACCAGGTTGCCGGCCTGCGCCATGAAGGCGCACATGTGGCCGATGTTGCCGTGCACAACGATGTCGATACCCTTCATCGAGATACCGCAGCGCGAAGAGGCATTGCCCTTGATGACCAGCAGCCCGCCGTGGCCTGTGGCCCCGGCATATTGGCTGGCATCGCCTTCGACGATCACCTGGCCGGACATCATGTTCTCTGCCACACCGGGACCAACCGAGCCTTCAACCTTAACAGTTGCCTGCTGGTTCATGCCCGCGCAGTAGTAGCCGGTGGAGCCTTTGACGGTAACTTCAACCGGGGAGTCCAGACCCACGGCAATCGCATGGCTGCCCTTGGGGTTTACAACTTCCCAGGCAGTCTTGTTAGAGCTGCCATTGAGTTCCTGCAGGGTCGAATTCAGACCGCGCAGGCCATTTGCTTCAAGATCATATGTCTGCATCTTAGTGGTTCCAGAAGTAAACGGTTGCGGGTTCGGGCTCCCAGACCTTGGCGTCTTCGATGCCCGGCAAATTCACCAGCGCGCGGTATTCGGAGCCGAAAGCCACATACTGGTCGGTTTCTGCCATCACGGCCGGTTTACAGGCGATCGGGTCGCGGACCACGCCAAAGCCGTCCTTGGTGCCCACCACGAAGTTGAAGAAGCCGTCCAGGTCCTCCAGGGTGCCTTCCAGCGCTTCACCCAGGGTGGCGCCGTTCTGCATCTTCCAGGTCAGATAGGCCGCGCCGACTTCGGTGTCGTTCTGGCTTTCGATCCGCACACCGTCACGGCGCAGCTTGCGGCGCAGCGAGTTGTGGTTGGACAGCGAGCCATTGTGCACCAGGCACTGGTCCGAGCCGGTCGAGAACGGGTGTGCGCCCTCGGTGGTCACGGCGGATTCGGTGGCCATACGGGTGTGGCCGATACCGTGGGTGCCGCTCATGCCGCGCACATCGAAGCGCTCGGCAACTTTCTCGGGCAGACCCACTTCCTTGTAGATCTCGATAGTGTCGCCCGCGCTCATGACGCGCATGCCGGGGCGCAGTTCGGCCAGCGCGCTGCGCGCTTCTTCGGCCCTGCCCGCGGGCACGTCCAGCACCGCGTGGGTATCGATCACCCGGATCGAGACACTGTCGCCCAGCGCTTCGGCCAGCGCGCCGTCCAGCCCGTCAAAGGCCTCGTCCGGCGCGTCCGACTGAACGGTAAGCTTGGTGCGCCCGTCAGCTTCGGATCCATAGATTGCAATGCCCGCACTGTCCGGACCGCGGTCCGTCATAGTGATCAGCATATCGGTGAGCATATCGCCCAATTTTGACTCTAGTGATTTGTCTTTCAGAAAAAGACCGACAATCCCGCACATGGGTGTGCCTCCTGCTTTTCATCTCGAATCAACGCTAGCAGTTTGCGGACCGCCGTTCAACTCTTATGAAACTTATTTTCCTGCGAAGGAAAGAAAAGGCGCGCCGTAATGGCGCGCCCTCCGATGTTCAATGTCAGTATTTTTCGAGCAAGGAGTTTATTTTCTCCCTATCTCCTATACGCTTAGCCTTCTCCAGATGGGCGCCCTCGCGGACAAACTGGATCCGGTGCCAGCCAATCCAGAAGGCCACCCCCAGGACAACCATGAGCCCTTCTGATCCCTGGAAGGGATACACTGCCCCAACCTCCGCCAGGTCCACTGCCCAGCTGTCGTATCCGATCGTAGACATTTCAATTCTCCTTATTCAGCTGGAACACTGCCACCGTTCAGCGCAGCCTTGTCGGCGGCGATGATTTCGGCCTTGGCATCTTCGTAGGCATGGTGTTCGGCGTAATCGAGACCCTGCAGTTCGACCTCTTCAGGAATACGCAGCACACCTGCGGCCGCCTGAAGTTTCGAGATCACAAAGGCAGGGAGCCAGCCCAGCACAAAGAACATGATGACCGCACCGATGGTCTGGCCGACCGGGTTGACGGTTGCATAGCCTTCATACGGCGAGCTCGGCGCGCCCCACAGCAGGAAGCCTGCGATGATCAGGCCCACGATGCCGGAGTAGCCGTGCACAGCAACTGCACCCACCGCATCGTCGATCTTGAACGTGCGCTCGACCCAGTAGTGCAGCTTGTAGACGATCACGACACCAACAGCGCCCACCAGCATCGCCTGGATCGGGTGATACAGGTCGTTGCCCGCGGATGCGGTAATGATGCCGGCCAGGCCGCCGGAGAAGGTCCAGAACGCATCGCCTTTGGACACCACATAAGCTGCCATCAGACCGCCGGACAGCGACATCAGGAAGTTAAAGGTGATCGCAGACAGCGAAGTCGGCGCCAGATAGATGTTCGTGGCCGTCCAGGTCTCGCCAGTGATCAGGCCGCCGATGCCATCGGGCGAGATCGCCGGGATGTTACAAGCAGCGTAGAAGCCCCAGAAGCCGGAATAGATCAGGAAGATACCGATCGTCAGCATCCAGGGGTTATGCGGCGGGATATCGCGCGGGGTGCCATCTGCGGCAAACTTGCCCAGGCGCGGACCCAGCACCATGATCACGCCCAGCGCGTAACCGCCGGCAATCGCATGGATAACACCGGACGCATACGCGTCGTGGTAGCCCAGATACTTGACCATCCAGCCTTCGGCATGCCAGCCCCAGGCCGCGTCGATGATCCAGAACACAGAGCCGATCATCACCGCATGCACCCACAGGGCCGAAGAACGGATCCGTTCGATCACCGCACCGGAAACGATCGAAGCCGCGGTCCAGGAGAACAGCAGGAACGCCGCCCAGAACACGCCGGTGATTCGGTCGGAAAGGTTGGTGCCCATGTTCTGCGACCACGGCAGGTTCGCCGATCCCGCATCATGGTTCAGGCCGCCGAAGAACGGGAAGCTGGGGAAGGCCCAGTAGATCCACCAGCCGAAGAAGAAGAATGTCACCGTGACCAGCGGAATGATCATGATGTTCTTCATTAGTGTGTGCATGTGATTGCGGTGGCGGCTGGCGCCAACCTCATACATGCAGAACCCCACGTGAATGAGGAACATGAAGACAACGGTCACCCAGTAATAGAACTCGGTGAACACCGTTGTTAACGCGTTCAGATTTCCATCCAATTTTTTGCCCTCCTGTTGGCAGTGTTCCCGGGCATTTTTTGCCTCTTGGGAATATTATTTTCCTTTATTATTGGGTCTCAGGGGGGCGATCTGTCAATAATGATGTGAAATATTGTTACCTTTCGGGAAACTTTGCCTGCCATCCGGCACCCTCTCGCCCCCCGCCCGGGGCAGTTAAGCCCCAGACAAATAAAGGCTTAGAGCACATGAGGCGAAGCGGATCCGGGGTTGCGCCGCGCCTCTGAAAACAGGACCAAACCCATGGCCGAGTTACGATTTTGCGACGGAATCACGCGAATCTCCGGCAGCATTCCCAGGCGATTCTCCTCCCGGACCGGCCGCCAAGCTTCCCTCTCAACCGTTAGCAGCCTGCCCCCGGTGACCGTTTCAGGCCATTACATGCCGCAAACCCATTCGAAACCGGCCTTTTTAGCAAAATCTTTTTCCTGATAGGAATAATCGTTGACATGAAGCCCTCTCTCTTGGCTAACTGGACCAGACCAATGGAACCAAATCAAGAATTTTGGTCCGCACCAATAGGGAGAAATCTACGATGGCCATTATCTGGCGGACTTCAGCACTGGCTCAGCGGCACAAGGAAATCGGCGGCGAGCTGGAAGATTGGAACGGCATGGGAACCGCTTGGTTCTATGACCACACACCCGAACGCGCCAAAGCCGATTACGAGGCGGTCCGCACCAAGGCAGGCCTGATGGACGTCTCCGGCCTGAAGAAAGTCCATGTTGTGGGCGAGCATGCCGCGCAAGTCATCGACCGGGTCACCACCCGCAACGTCGAAAAGATCATGCCGGGCCGCTCCACCTATGCCTCGATCCTGAACGATCAGGGCAAGTTTGTGGATGACTGCATCATCTACCGCCTGTCAGTGAACAGCTGGATGGTTGTTCACGGCACCGGCACCGGCATGGAGCAGCTCAGCACCGTTGCGACCGGCAAGAACTGCTCGGTGATCTTCGACGACAATCTGCACGACATGTCGCTGCAGGGCCCTGTTGCCGTTGATTTCCTGGCTGAACACGTTCCCGGCATCCGCGATCTGGCTTATTTCGGCATCATCCAGACCAAGCTGTTCGGCTGCCCGGTGATGATTTCCCGCACCGGTTATACCGGCGAGCGCGGCTATGAGATCTTCTGCCAGTCCAAAGATGCGGTCCATTTGTGGGACAGCATCCTGGAAGGCGGCAAGGACATGGGCATTGTTCCGGTCCAGTTCTCGACCCTCGACCTGCTGCGCACCGAAAGCTACTTGCTGTTCTATCCGGGCGACAACTCCGAAACCTATCCGTTCGACAACGAAACCTGCGGCGACACGCTGTGGGAGCTGGGGCTGGAATTCACCGTCTCCCCCGGCAAGACCGGTTTCATCGGCGCCGAGAACCACTATGCCGCCGAAGGCAAGGAGCGGTTCAAGATCTACGGCGTCGTGCTGGAGGGCACCACCCCGGCGGATGAAGGCGCGGACCTGCTGCAGAACGGCGAAAAGGTCGGCGTGGTCACCTACGGCATGTATTCCGACGTGAACAAGCACAACGTCGGTATCGCTCGGATGCCGGTCGCCTGCGCCAAGCCGGGCACCGAGCTGACCGTCCGCAACGGCGACGGCACCGAAATCGCCGCCACCGCCGAAGAGATGCCCTTCTACGACAAGGACAAATCGATCCGCACCGCAAAGGGCTGATCCGGATCCCGGGCGTCCCCGTTCCGGGGGCGCCCGCTTTCGTTCACCCGGACTGCAGGAAAAGCGACCCACATGTCTAAGACCCAATTCCCCCCTTCCATCACCAGCCGCCCCGTCTACGGCGAGCTTGAAGCCCGCTCGGGCAGCAGCCACCTGATGATAGCCGACGCCGAAGGCGCCGAAGCACTCCTCGATCTGGCCAAATCCACGGACGCGGAGTTCTGGGCCAAGGCCCATATCATCTACATCCCGAAGAAAACCGGCACCAAATTCAGCAGCCAGCTGGAGAAGCTGGGCGCAGGCCAGTATTACGCCGGCCCCTCCTACGAGGCCGCAAGCCAGCGCATCGCTGATACCTTTTCAAAGGCGCATATGGGCCTGCAGGTCTACCTGACCGGCACCGAAGGCCTGATGGGGCAGGCGATGGCAGCTGCGATTGCCGCTGGCATCCCCCACACCGCCATTCAGACCGAACACCGCGGCTCCACCGCCCGGCGTATGCAATGCGTGCACTGCAAAGGTATCACCGAAGATGTCACAACCGATCCCTTCGTCTGCAGCCATTGCGGGCTGAACCTGTTTGTGCGCGATCACTATTCCCGCCGTCTTGCGGCCTTCCAAGGAGTGTGCATCGACGCCGAAGATCCCGGCAACGTGCCCCCGCAGCAGGAGATGTTCAAATGAGCGCAGGAACCGCAAAACTGAATGTCACCGTGGCTGAGGTCAAAAAGATCAATGATCTGGTCACACGGTTCAAATTCGTCCGCACCGGCGGCGGCCAGCTTCCCACCTTCTCGGGCGGCGCCCATACCGTTGTGGAAATGGCTGACGGCGACACCACCCGCCTGAATCCCTATTCCCTGATGTCCGACCCGTCGGACCGCGGGGCCTACATGATCTCGGTGCGCCGGGATGACGAGGGCCGCGGCGGTTCCAAATTTATGCACACACAGGTGAAGGAAGGCATGGAGATGGTAATCTCCAACCCCGTAAACCTGTTCTCGCTGGACCTGCGCGCCCAAAAGCATCTGATGCTGGCAGGCGGCATTGGCATCACCCCGTTTATGGCGCAGATGCATCAGCTTTCGCATGCCAACGGCCTGTTTGAGCTGCACTACTCCGTCCGCACCGCATCAATGGGCACCTATTCAGACGAACTGCAGGCACTCTACCCCAACCGGGTGCACGTCTATCAGGACGACCAGGATCAGCGCATTGATCTGGAGAACCTGCTCAGCACCCAGCCTCTTGGCACTCATGTCTACGTCTGCGGCCCCAAGGGTATGATCGAATGGGTTCACAAGACCGCCGAGGACATGGGCTGGCCGCGCGAGGCCGTGCACTCTGAAGAATTCCTGGCCCCGGCTTCCGGCCAGCCGTTCGAGGTCAAACTGGCCCGCTCCAACAAGGTTATCCAGGTTGGCGAGCACCAGTCGCTTCTCGAGGCTCTGGAAGCAAACGACGTGGACGCGCCCTATCTCTGCCGCGGCGGAGCCTGCGGCCAATGCGAAACCACTGTGGTCGAATGTGACGGCAAGCTTGTCCACTACGACCACTGGCTGAGCGACGAACAGCGCCAGGCGGGCAAACTGATCATGCCCTGCGTGTCACGCTTTGAAGGCAAGACGCTGGTTCTGGACCGGTAAGGGAGACAACAAGATGACCATTCAATTCAACGACGAGACCTTCCGCGACGACTTCACGTTCCGGAACTCGCCGGAGGCGATCAAACGCTTCCCCTTCCCGTTCCACGAAGACAGCTACATGTATTCAGTCAACCTGGAACCGCATGTGGCGCTGAACCGGCGCGGCTCCCCCTTCGAATTCGATTTCGACGTGGACGAGCATTATGTCTCCGAAATGAAGGACCGCGCCAAGGTTCTGGCCGACGACCCGCTGCGCTGCCAGTCGCTGCCGCATATGACGCTGGCCGGATGGGATCTGCTCGAATACATCATGGAGGCCAAGGCCAAGGACTATCCCGATCTGTTCGAACTGCACAAGAACGGCGATCGCTGGCGCTGGGTCAACAAGCCGCTGGGCATTGATGACACTTTCACCTTCCTGGACGAAAGCACCCTGCCCTATGGCCCGATGGAATACATCACCCGCCAGACCCAGGGCGACATTGCGCTGCTGGACCAGCGCGACGACAACCTTTGGATGGACGCCGGCATGGTCACCACCCAGGCAGACTGGTCGCTGGATTTTGACATCGGCATGAATTTCTTCGAATGGCACGCCCCGGTGCCGAAGGCGCATGAAATGGGCATCTTCGTGCGTGCGCTCAAGTTCCTGCTGAACCTGCAGCAAGGCGCCCCGGTCCGCCGCCTGAACTGGACCATGACGGTCAACCCGCTTTTGGATACCAGCCCCGAGAACTACCACAAGTGGGGTGAGATGAAGCAGGGGCTGACCATGGACAACCTCGGTGAGAAGCAGCATCTGCGGGTGGAGTTGCAGACTCTGTTCCGCCTGCCGCGCTCCAACGCCATCGCCTTCCCGATCCGCTGCTACCTCTGCAGCTTCAACGATCTGATGACGGTGCCGAAATGGGGCCGCCGCCTGCACCGGGTGATCCGCGACTTGCCGGAGGAGCTGGCGACCTACAAGGGCTTCATCGACAACCGCCCGCTGATGGTCGAATGGCTGTCCCAGTATGACGATGGCGCACCAACTTCGGACGGTATTTTCCCCGACGAATGATCCCGAGCGGACTTGGCGGGCCGTCCCTACCACCCCCTGTCACTTAGGCCCGCCTCACTGACTGCCGCGCCCCTGGCCCGGCAGTTTCTTTTTTTGCAAGCAGCACACGCCTCTCCCAGAGCCAACAGGCGCGCTCCGCCTGCCCCAACGCGACGTCGGGCCGGACGATACGATTTGCCCGCTGCGGGCGGTAATCGGCAAACTTTCAGAAAATAGCAGCCGCGCCGTGCATCGCGCGGTGCAGTGCTCAACGGTGCAGGGGCTTCTGCAGGTGCCCCGGAACAGGCGGGAGCCTCCCGCCGCTCCTCAGTTCCGCCGCACCTCAGTTCCGCCGCACCTCAGCTGGACTGTGGATAAGAGATGATCGAAAGATACCGCGCGGGCAGCGTTACAAGCCCCTCCGGCCCATGCGGTGCGTCGGCGTCGAAGAACAGCGTATCCCCAGCCTTCAGCGAAAACACTTTGTCGCCATGGCGGTATTCCACCGCTCCTTCCAGCATGTAGAGCATTTCGATACCGTCGTGCTGGAAGGTGGGGAAAACATCCGACTCCTCGGTCAGGGTAATCATGTAGGGTTCAACCACCACGCCCGAGGCATTGGCGCCAAGATGACCCAGAAGCTGGTACTGATGCCCGGCCCTTGTGCCGGCACGCTCGGTCTCCACCCCCGCACCTGATTTGGTATGCACTGCCTCGCGGGTTTCCTCGAACCGGCGGAAGAACGATGTGATCGGAACGTTCAGTGCATTGGCCAGCAGCTGCAAAGTGGTCAGCGACGGCGAAGTATTGCCGTTCTCGATCTTCGACAGCATCCCGATCGACAGACCGGTCAGATTGGCGAGATCCGCCACAGTGATCCCCTGCTGACGCCGGAACGACCGGACTTCACGGCCAATCGCGACTTCCAGGACTTTTTCCGAGCCATCGCGGACTCGATGCGGATCTTGAGAAAGGTTGTTTGCCACTGCGTCGGTATCGTCTTTGGGTTTTGCCACTGTGTTATCTTCCTTATGGAACGGCCTCTGACAAGCGCGCAGCGGGGCGATACGCAAAAAAAATTCACGGGCGCAAGAAACCACGCGAAAATTATTTTACTGCCATTACCAGTTTTTCCCAAGCCCTCACCGTCAGAGGAAAGAAAAATGTTGCCCCGCTGACCCGCAAATCAAGGTCTAAACAAAGAAACCCGGGCCGCTGGACCCGGGTTTGTGCAGTCAGGCGCAAAGTTCCAGGCCGATCAGTCGTCAATCAGCAGCAGGCAGGCCCCCAGAACTTTGCGGGTGCCATCAAACACGACCGGCTTCTCACCGCGCCAGCGCCTGACATGGCGATGCCCCACAGGCCAGCCCGATGTTAAACAGCGCAGGGTTTCCCCGGTCTCAGCAGCAATTGCGCCGATCCTGGTTTTGAGGTTGCTGTGATAAGTATCCCTGTGCAGCGCCTCCATCCTTAAGTGAAACAGGGACGACCGGCTGCGGGGGGCAATCAGCATCTTCTCTACTTGCTCCGGCGCGCCGCCCCAAACCTGCAAAGCACGGGCCTGCAGGCGCTCGGCTTCTTCCAGGGCGCCCGCCCGGAATTGCAGCACCGCCAGATTGGCGGGTGCTGCCGCCCGGCGAAGGTCGAGGGCCGGAAAGGCCGCCCGTGCCAGAAAATCTGCGAGGCGGAACAACCGCAGCCCCTTGCGGGTGCGGCCCTCCCCGGCCTGCGCCAAAGCCCGTTCCATCAGCCGCTCCCAAATCACGTCAGACCGTGACCAGCCAGATTCCAGCGCCACCCGCATCTCCGGGTCTGCCTTAAAGCCCCAGATACGCGGCGCGGACGTGTTCGTTTCCGTGAAGCTCATCAGCAGGACCCTCCATTGCTGCATTTCCGGTTTCCAGAACATAGGCGTAATCGGCCAGTTCCAGCGCCAGTTCGGCATTCTGTTCGACCAAGACCACCGACAGCCCGTTGGCGTTGATCTCTTCAACAATCTGGGCGATTTCCTCGACGATCACCGGCGCCAGCCCCATCGACGGCTCATCCATCAAAAGAAGCCGCGGCTTTGACATCAGCGCCCGCCCGATGGCCAGCATCTGCTGTTCGCCGCCCGACATGGTCTTGGCCATCTGGGTGCGCCGCTCGCGCAAGCGCGGGAAGCGGGTGAAGACATCTTCCAGATCCTCCTCAATCGCGTCCTTGTCTTTGCGAAGGAATGCGCCGGTTCGCAGGTTCTCCTCAACTGTCATATCGGGGAAGATCCGCCGCCCTTCCGGCACATGCGCAATGCCGTTGGCCACCACCTTATGCGCGGGCAGGTGATCAATCCGCTTGCCCTCGAACATGATCTCGCCCGCGGTGATCGGCAGCATCCCCGACATCGCCCGCAGCGTAGTGGTCTTGCCCGCGCCGTTACCGCCGATGATGGTGACGATCTTACCCTCCGGCACCGCAACCGAGATGTTCCGGATCGCGTTGATCTTGCCGTAGTTGACGGCGATGTTCTTCATCTCAAGCAACATGACGCGCACCTCCCAGATATGCTTCGATCACCGCCGGGTGGTTGCGGATTTCCTGCGGGCCGCCTTCGGCCAGGAACTTGCCAAAGCTCATGCAGGTGATGTTGTCGCAAAGCCCCATGATCGCCTGCATGTCATGCTCGACGATCAGGATAGTGATGCCGTCGGCCTTCAGCCGCTCCATCAGGTCCATCATCTGCCGGGTTTCTTCCGGGTTCATGCCGGTGAACGGTTCGTCCAGCAGGATTACATCCGGATGGCTGGCATAAGCCACCGCCATACCCAGCGCCCGCTGGTGCCCATGGGACAGATCGCCAGCCCGTTCGTGCATCACGTGATCCAGGCCGAAGAACTCCAGCGCCTCCTTGGCGCGCGCCTCGGCACCGCTGCGGTCCTCCCGGTCCCAGCCGATGATCGCGGCAAAGATGTTCGGGCGGAACGGCATATGGGTGCCGACCAGCGCATTCTCCAGCACCGTCAGCTCGGCAAACAAAGTCGAATGCTGGAACGTCCGCACCACCCCGCGCCGGGCCACCTCGTGCATTTGCAGGCCGGAGATATCCTCGCCGCGCAAGAGCACCTGCCCTTCACTCGGCTTGTAGAACCCCGAGATCATATTGAAGGTCGTGGTCTTCCCCGCCCCGTTGGGTCCGATCAGCCCATGGATCGAACCATGGGCAACCTTGAAGGACAGGCTGTCCACTGCAACCAAGCCGCCAAACCGCATGGTCAGGTCTTTGACTTCGAGAAAATCGGTCATTCTGCCGGGCTCCGTTCCGGCGCGCCGTTCGGGGCACGTCTTTGAGTGAATTTCTGCACGATGCTTTCCAGACCGTTGGGCAGGAACAGGATCGACAGGATCATGATGGCGCCGTAGATCAGCGGGCGCATCTGCTCGAGGCCGAGCTCGCGCAGCACAATCTCGTTGATGACGGTCAGCACCACACAGCCCAGGATCGGCCCATAAAACGTGGCGGTGCCGCCAACAATCGCCCAGGTCAGCACAAAGACCATCAGATCGATGTCAAAGGCGCCCGGATTGATGGTGCCGATATAATGCGCCAGCAGCGCACCGGAGATGCCGGCAAAGCCCGAGGCAATGGCAAAGGCCAGCGTCCGGTAGGCCCGCACATTCACCCCAGAGGCCTGCGCCAGCTTGTCCTGCCAATGCACCGCATGGAAGGTCAGCCCAACAGGCGACTTCTCGATCCGCCACAGGATCCACAGGCAGACCGCCACGATCACGCCCGCGAAATAGTAGTAGGAGGTCGGCTCAAAGAAATCGAACTGGTAGAACCCAACCGAGAAATCCGGCATCGGATCGATCCCTTTGATCCCTTTGGCGCCGCCAAACGGATCGCGGAAGCGCTTCCACAGCAGGCGGATGATCTCACCGGCGGCAAAAGAGCCGATCAGAAAATAGAACCCCTTCATCCGGAACAGCGGGAAGGACAGCAGCACCGCAATCAGCGCGGCAAAAACCCCGCCCAGCAGCATCGAAACCGGCACATAAACACCCAGCTTCTTGGTCAGGAGGGCAGATGTATAGGCGCCCACCCCCATGATCACCACATGCCCCAGCGACCATTCGCCGGTCAGGGTCAGCAGCCGGTAGCTCGCCACCAGCAGCACATTGATGGTCAGGAACACCAGGATTTCCTGCTGCGAGAAGCTCAGGCCATGCGGCAGGGCGATCAGCGCGGCCAGTGCCGCAATCCAAATCAGAAACTTAGGCACGGTCCGCACTCCCAAACAATCCGGTCGGCTTGACGATCAGCACAAGCAGCATCAGCGACAGCCCCACGATGTCGGCCAGAACGCCATCCCAG
>JBFOLS010000795.1:0-4548 GCA_040830225.1 Leisingera sp. | reverse complement strand
TTCTGAAAACCGCCGCCGCATTGGGCTGTTGCCGCCGCAGGCAGCAATCCAGCTGCGAGGACGAAGGGCAATAGGCGCATGGTTCTGGCGCTCCTTGGTCTTACCGCTCCCACAAGACCTTATGTGCTAGAAAATCGCGGCTATGGCAACTGTCAGGGCAAGTGCAAGCGCCCAGGACTGCCAAAGCAGCGCAACGGAACGGTTAATGGTCTCGGCGTTGGCGCTTTTGGTGCCGTCTGCGTTGACCCAGGGAAAGTCGCGCATCTGCCCGTCATAGGAGCGCGGGCCAGCCAGCGAAGTGTTCAGGGCACGGGCCATGGCGGCCTCGGGCCAGCCGGCATTGGGCGAGCGGTGTTTGCGGGCGTCTGCTGCGATGGCGCCCCAGTGGCGCAGCTGGCCGCCGGCCAGGGCGATGAGCAGGCCGGTCAACCGGGCCGGGATCAGGTTCAACAGGTCATCCAGCCGGGCAGAGGCCCAGCCGAAATCCTCGTAACGGGCGTTGCGGTAACCGATCATGCTGTCGGCGGTGTTGACCATCTTGTAGATGATCAGCCCCGGCAGGCCTGCGATCAGGAACCAGAAGGCAGGGGCAATGACGCCGTCCGACATGTTTTCGGAGCCGCTTTCAATGGCCGAGCGGGCAGCTTGCGGAGCCGTCATGTCTGCGGTGTCGCGGCTGACAATCATCGCTACCGCATCACGCCCTTCGGCGAGGCTGTTTTGCAGCCCCTTGGCAACGGCGGCCACATGCTCGGTCAGCGACCGCTGAGCGAGAAGGATGGCGGCAATCAGGATCTCCACCAGCGCGCCCGGCAGGGACAGCAGTTTGCCCGTGATGAATCCGCAGAGAACCAGGGCAGCCGCAGCCAGTACGCCATTGGTACGGGGGCTGGCGCCCCCGTTAAGCTTGCAGTCAAGGAAGCCGACCAGCCTGCCCATCAGCACCGCAGGATGGGTGACGCGGGACCACAGCCACTTTGGCTCGCCAAAAACGGCATCCAGCAGCAAGGCAATTACCAGCATCGCGGCGGTGGTCATAGCGCCGCCTCCAGCCGCTCCCAGCCGTCTGCGGGCGGCAGGCCCAGGCGCAGGAAGGTTTTGGAATAGGGGAAGATGCGGCTCCAGATACGGGCACGGGCCAGCTTGTCCTGCCAGGCGGCAGCATCGTCCACGTTGTAAAGCCGGAACAGGTCGGTGCCGCCTACCAGGCTGGCGCCTTTGGCCAGCACCATCTCATCCATCCGGGCTGCATCCAGGCGCAGGCGGCCGCGGGTTTCTTCTGCCCAGGCTTGGTCCTGCAGGGCCAGCGTGCCGGCGCGTAAGGCAGGCCCGGAAACTGCCCAGGGCCCCTGCCAGGTGGAGAGTTCCTTGATCAGCTTGGGGTCGCCGATGGCAAAACCCAGCCGCAGGCCGGCCAAGCCCCAAAACTTGCCAAAGCTTTTCAGCACGATAACGCCCGGGCGGGCGGCCATGCGGATCAGGCTTTCATCCGGGCAAACATCGCAGAAGCTTTCGTCGATGATGGTCAGCGGTGCGCTGAGTTGGTCCTCGCTCCACATCCGGCCATCGGGGTTGTTCGGGTGCACCGCCACACGCGCTTCTGCCGGGCCATCGACACGGATGATCCAGCCGCGGGCCTCAAAGGCGGCAGCGTGTTCGTTGTAGGTCGGCTTGGTGATCTGCACCCAGCGCGGCTCGGCCAGGGCAGGAATGGCAGCAATCAGAGCTGAAGCGCCGGGTGCTGCCAGCACAGCCGCTTCATCCGGGATGTTCCAGAACGCACGCGCGGCCTGTTCCAGATCCGCCAGCGCGGCGGCATCCGGCAGGGCGCCCCAGTCCGCCGCAGTGAACTCCGGCAGCGGATAGGGATGCGGATTGATCCCGGTGGAGAGATCAATCCAATCGCTGCGAGCGCCGCCGAATTCGGCCATGGCGGCACTCAGATTGCCGCCGTGGTCCCGGGGCGCAGTTGCATTGTCGGGCAGGGGTTCAAGCATCGCGGTAGCCACCGGTTAAACATTCTCTCCGAACAGGTCGGATGCCATATGAGACAAGGAGGTTAATAAAGCAACCTGGCCTGTGCGTGAACTCCCAATTTGACGTGGTGTTTTCTGATGTGATGCTGCTGGGCGTCAGCGTGGAGCCAGTCAGCCGCGGCGGTGCGGCTCCAGCCAGTTGATGTCCGGGTTGATCGGGATGATCCGATGCGGGTTGATGGTGTCATGGCTGTAGTAGTAATGGCGAACGATGTGCTGCATGCCGACAGTCTCCGCCACACCCGGCCATTGATAAAGCTCGCGGACATAGGCCCAGAGGTTCGGGTAATCGATCAGCCGTTTGCGGTTGCATTTGAAATGGACGTGATAGACAGGGTCAAAGCGCAACAGGGTGGTGAAAAGCCGCCAGTCAGCTTCAGTAATGCGCTCGCCCAGCAGGTAGCGGTGCTGCGACAGCAGGTCTTCCAGCCAGTCCAGGCTTTCAAACAGCGGCTCTACAGCGGTGTCATAGGCCTCCTGCGTGGTAGCAAAGCCGCATTTGTAGACGCCGTTGTTGATGGTGCTGTAGACACGGCTGTTGACCGCCTCGATTGGTTCGCGCAGCTCTTCGGGCCAGTAATCGTCATCGTTGCCGGTGATCTCGTTGAACGCCGCATTGAACATGCGGATGATCTCGGAGCTTTCGTTGGAGACGATCGTGTTCTGCTGCTTGTCCCACAGCACCGGAACCGTCACCCGGCCGGTATAGCCAGCATCGGCGCGGGTGTAGATCTGGTGCATACGGGTGCTGCTGAAAAGCGTATCGCCGGTGGCGCCGTTTGCATCCGTTTCAAAGGTCCAGCCTTCGTCCATCATATCCGGATGCACGACGGAGACAGAGATATGCTCTTCCAGCTCTTTCAGCTTGCGGAAAATCAGCGTGCGGTGGGCCCAGGGGCAGGCCAGAGAGACATAAAGGTGATAGCGGCCGCTTTCGGCCTTGAAACCGCCCTGGCCAGATGGGCCTGCGCTGCCGTCGGCGGTGATCCAGTTGCGGAACTGTGATTCGCTGCGCTTGAAGGCGCCGCCGGTGGATTTGGTATCATACCACTTGTCGTGCCACTTGCCGTCGATCAAAAGGCCCATCGCTCATGCTCCCGCTTCTGTGCTGAGCTGAACATAGGCGGGGCGGGGCCTAGCGCCTATGCACCGGAGCGCGCAGGCCTTCTGCGCCACTGCACAAGAGCAACAAAATTGCGCGGCCGTCAAATTTCCGAAAATGTTCACTTGATTTTATCTATTTGTGACGCACCGTTGAATAGAAGACGCAAGGAAACCCAAGCACTCGGAAGGCTGGAAATATGAACACCTATGTGCCCAAGGCTGTACAGGAAGCGCTGGACACCGCCCGCCTTCAGGGGATGCGGAGGAAGAGCCGTCTGCGGGTGATGGCGGATGATCAGCTGATCCCGGTGCTGCGGATGTGGAAGACCGGGTTTTCGGTCGAGGCCGATGCAGCCCCGATGCTGCGCGGCCTGGTCGACATCTACGATGGCGCGCGTCATGTGTCGCAATGCCTGATTGTCGCCAGCGAGGAAGAGGGCGGCGAGATGCGCTATGAATTCAAGCGCTCGACCCCTGCCGCTGATAAGGCGCCTGTGGATTTTTACAAATCGCCGGATGCGCCTGCAGGGCTGATTCCCTTCGACCAGTCGCAGGGCAAGATCTGAACCGGCTCCTAGGGCCGGATTTCCACTTCTGTTCCAATCTGGGTGAGGCGCCAGAGCGTTTCCATCTGCTCATTGCTTACTGCGACGCAGCCGGCGGTCCAGTCGCCCGGAAGTGTAATCAGATTGCCCACTGAATTCGGCTGCCCGTGGATGAAGATGTCCCCGCCGGGGCTGACACCGGCGGACTGCGCGCGGGCGCGGTCTTCAGGCTGCGGATAGTTTATACCCAGCGATAGATGATAGGCGCTGTTGGGGTTGCGCCGGTCGATCTGGAAAACGCCCTCGGGTGTTTTGCCATCGCCCTCCTGCTCCTTGTCGCCATTAGGGGTGAAGCCAAGCGCGACAGGGAACTCCAGCACCGTCTCGCCGCCACGGCTGGCGGTCAGGCGGCGGGCGGATTTCTCAATCAGAATACGGTCGATCCGGTCCACCGCCGCGCCCAGGGGCGGCGGTGCGGGTCGCGGGGCGAAGGCCTGCCAGGCCATCCAGGCGGCGCCGGTCATAACAACCAGCGCCAGGAGGCGCAGCAGGCGCTTCATGTTATTGCAGGTCCGAGAAGGCTGCGGTCAGACGGTGGCAGGCTTCCTCCACGCGGGAGCGCTGGGTGGCAAGGTTGAAGCGTTCCATGAATTCGCCGCCAGCGCCGAAGCCATCGCCGGGAGACGTTGCAATCTTGGCGTCTTCGCGCAGCCGCTTGATGAATTCCTCGCGGCTCATACCGGTGCCGGAGAAATCGACCCAGGCCAGATAAGTGGACGCCAGCGGCAGTGATTTCAGGCCGGGCAGGGCGTTGACGGTCTCATCAAACAGCTTCTTGTTGCCCTCCAAATGAGCGATCTGCG
>JBFOLS010000794.1:0-3421 GCA_040830225.1 Leisingera sp. | reverse complement strand
GGGAAGCTGTTTGGTCATTTTCCAGGGCCTGCGAATTTATGTGATGATTGGAAGCTCGCGCGCCGCGCGGCGCGACAGAAGCTCGGCGCCATCCTCGCGGATGACGATGTTTTCCTCGTGCAGCATCATCTTGCTGCCGCCGAAGGCAAAACCGGGCTCAAGCGTCAGCACCATGCCTGCCTCGATCACGGTGCCGTCTCCCGGCATAAGAGACGGCCACTCGGTCACCTGCATGCCCAAGCCATGACCCATGCGGCCGATCTGATGGCCGCCGCATCCGCCCTCTTCAAGAACGCTGGCCATCACGCCCCACAGATCTGCAGTGGTGATGCCGGGCCGCGCCGCCTTCAGCCCTGCCTCGGTTGCCCGCCAGGCCAGGTCATAGGCCCTTTGCGTTTCGTCAGAAGCCCGGCCAAAGGCGAAATTGCGGTCAAAATCACAGCTGTATCCGCCCCAAAGCGAACCCGTATCCAAGAGCAGCATGTCGCCCTCAGCAATCACCCGGTCCGAGGGCCGGTTGATCACGTCCGAAAAGCCGCCCGGACCGGAACTGCCGACCAGATAGGGCACATCATCAGCGCCTTTCTGCAGCAGATCGATCTTGAACTTGGCAAAGACCTCCCGTTCGCTGTCCCCCGCCGCGATATGCTTTGGCAAATCTTCAAAGGCAGATGAGGCGATGCTGCAGATCCGGGCGATCTTGGCGTTCTCGGATTCGGATTTCACCATGCGCAGACGGCGCACCACGCCGGTACCGTCCGCAATGGTGACGCCCCTCAGTGCCGCCAGCAGTTTCTGCAAGTCCGCTGCCGGCATCCGCACATGCGTTTCATGGCCCATCGGCAGGCCCAGAGTGCCGCCCTGCGGCAGCACTGACTGCAGCGTGCCGGCCAGCAGGGAGATCCCGTCGTCCTCCGGCTGCGGCGCCAGCCAGGTCCGGATGTCGGAAATCCAGGTCAGCGACATGCTGGGGCCGCCGATTTCCGGGATGACCGCAATCGGGGCGCCCTCGGCCGGAATGACCACAAACCAGGGCCGCGTCGGGCTCAGCCAGAAGACCGTATCAAACCCGGTGAAGTACCGCACTTCCGGCTCAGTGGTGAGCAGCAGCGCATCCAGGCCCTGCTCCGCCATGATCCTTTGCGCAGCGCCGGTCCGGTTTTCGAATTCTTCCGGGGAAAACCCGCGTTCGGCAGCGGGATGCAGATCCGTCATCATTTTAGTCCTGCGGTTTCAATTGTGTGTGGAAAAGCAAGCCCGCCCCGGCAACGCTGTCGCGAATGCCCGCCAGCCGCGCCAGATGCCATGCCGTGGCCTGGTTGCTGGACAGAACCGGTTTGCCAAGAAACTCTTCGGCCTCGGCAATGATGGGCAGCACCCGCAAACTGGTGCAGGAGACAAACACGCCATCACAATCCTCGCGCCGGCCTATCTCCTTGACCGCCTCAAGAATGCTTTCAGACGAAATCCGGGCAACTTTGAAGTCATCCGTCTGGTTGAAGGTGCCAACCGCCGCCACCTCAAACCCCGCTGCCGCCAGATTGTCGCGCAGCTCTGCGGTGACGTCGGCGCCATAGGGGGTAATCAGGGCAATCCGCTTGAGCTTCAGCGCCTGCAAAGCGGCCTTGCACGCCGTCAGCGGGTTGGTTGCACGCGCCTTCGGATGCACGCGCCGGAGAATTTCTTCCACCTTCGCTTCGCCGATCATCGTTGCACCGGAGGTGCAGCAATAACCCACCGCATCCAGGCCAAAGGATGCGGGGATCAAATCCGCGGCGACCGGAAGGTCGGCCTCCATCCGGCGCAAGCTGCCGCAGGTGACTTCCATCTCATTCGGGATGCGGGCGTGGTACAGAGCGACCCCGCTATGGCGCAGCAAGGCTGCAGCTTCATGTTCAACGGTCTGATCCGATTGCAGGACGATCAGACCGATCCTGGCCTTTTCGCCCAGACCGGCATCTACGGCACAATCCAAGGCCTGAATTTCCGGCATCAACTAGCCTCCAGAACTGCCGGGCCGCAGCCCGCCTCCCGTCGCCACAACCTTGCAATTCATGGGGGTACCATGCAGTCAGGTAGTAGAACTTTCTGTCGCTGGTATATACCAATGAACTGGTATATACCAAGCGAAATCTAATGGAATAAGGCAGCATGAGCGCGAACGATCTGGCAGATAACAAGAAAACCCCTGCTTTTCAGAAGGTTATCGATCACTTGCGCCACCAGATCCGAAGCGGGGAGCTGCCGGCGCATAGCGCTCTGCCCTCGGAAAGAGCCATTGGCGAGCAATTTGGCATCAGCCGGATGACCGCCCGCCGCGCACTTCTGGCCATCGAAATGGAAGGTCTTGCCTACAGCTCGGGGCGGCGGGGACGATTCGTCTCCCCCCAGCGACTCACCTATGACATCAGCAAAACGGTGAGCTTCTCAGCCCATGCCGACAACGATGAGCTTGGGCTGAAGATCGAGCTGGTGTCGCAAGGAACAGCCCAAGCCGATGCCGCGCTAGCAGCGAAGCTCGCGGTCCCGGAAGGGGAAACTCTCTACAAGTACACCCGTCTCTTCCTGCTCAAGGAGCACCCCGCCTTTATCGAAGAGGAATATGCAGTCGCAGCACTTTTCCCCGGCCTCCTCGGCCACGATCTCAGGCAATCAACAACCCTGCTGATGGACCGGGAATACAATGTGCCGCCGCATTCCGGCGACATCTGCATCCGCATGCGCGCCTTGAACGAAGAAGAGGCCGGGCTGCTTGGCCTGCCAACGTACAATGCCGGCATCGAGCTGGAGCAGGTAATTTACGGTGCGGACAACCGGCCCTTCTGCTTTGGCCGTCAGATCTGGCGCGGCGAACTGGCTGAATTTACCGCGCATGCCTTGGTCCGGGACAAATAGGATCAGTCCCTTTGAGGGCTGAAAAGCTGATCCCCGCGGCAAGCCGGTGGAAACGGCTTACCCGAATGGGCTGCAACCGGTATCCAGACTTATGGCAGCAGCGCCAGCCTCTTGAGAAACAGCGATTTTACCGCCTCGGCCTCCACCGTCATGCAGACCCTTACCGGCTTCCGGCCGCTGTCAGGAGCGGCCACCGTGGCGCCCGAAGTTTCGCCCTCACAGGACACTTGCAGCGCCGCCTCCCGCATCCCGAACAGCTCCGGGTTGGTGCAGGCGATCACTGCCGCCGGGTCGTGCAGCGAGCAGCCGTTGAGGCCTGCGACCTCGAGGTAGAACTTGATGTAGAAATGCGACATCTCCTGCAGCATGCCGCCAAGCTCCGGCGACTGCGCCGCGATGGACGCGAAATCCTCCGGCAGGCAAAGGATCCGGTGAGTAACGTCCAGCCCCACAAACACTACCTTGGCGCCGCCCTGGCAGACGATGTCGGCCGCATGCGGGTCGTGATAGATATTCGCCTCGGCGT
>JBFOLS010000793.1:0-14793 GCA_040830225.1 Leisingera sp. | reverse complement strand
TTCACCATATAGTCCAGCATCTGGAAGTCATGCCGTTCGAGCAGATCGGCTATCGAACAATTCCGAACGTTCTCCAGCGTCTTCAGCCCGCTGGCCAAAATTGCCGGGATGCCGTGGTCCGACAGCATGAAACCGCTGCCATACCTATCCCAGCCCCAGTCCTTGGTTTCGCGTGCCGGATTGGTGGAATAGGTCGACCAGGTGGCATCCAGACCCAGCTCATCGATCAGATTGCAATAGATGTTCAGGACCTCCTCGGTCTTCTTGCCGACGGGCTGAAACTGGCCTGCAGTTTCGGCTTTGCCAACGGCTGGCTTATGCCGCGGTTTTCCAGCCTCCGGCGGGCAATCGGCGGCACGATGGTGCATCTGGCTACAACCGGCTGGCTGGCGGGGTATGACCGCTAAAACGAAGACTTGCCTATTGTCTGGCCCGGCGAAGCGCGCTCCAGGCATGAGCGGAGTGCATTGTTCCCGGAAACCGTGTCGCCGGTTTGCAGCCCGGGGGTTCTGGCGCAGCATCCTCATCTGGCCGGAACTTTCCCGCCGGAGCGGCTGTTGGAGCTGCCATTGCCGCACTACGTCGAGCGCTACTGGCGGTTCATGAACAGGGTCGATTATTCGCTGCCCAAGGACCGCTGACTGTACTCGAATTATGAGTTCCTATTGCAGGCCGTCATCGTACGCGAGGGCGTTCGGCTTGGCTGGGTTCATCTGGTCAGCGAATTGCTGGAAGCAGGCAAGCTGGTGCGGTTCGGCCCTCCGCTGCAGAGGGAGAAAACGGCCTATTTCCTGGAAGTCCGCTGCGGGCGTGTTCCAAATGCCTTGCTTGACCGGATTGTTGATTGGTTCAGGCGCGAGACGGTTCAATCTACGGAAAGCCAACTGCAGCCAGGCAAGTCCTGATGGGTTAAGATTCTGCTGGGTGCTGTGGCGGGATGCCGCAACGGGCCTCCCGTCCCGGTGGCTGTATGGCCACCGCGTACGGTTCCGGTCCTCCTCAAAGAAATCCTGTGGCGGGTCCGGCGTATCCGCTCTGATCGCGCGGACCGGATGGGAATGCCGCATTCCGCGCCGCCAAAGATCTCAGAGGCGTGGAAATTTAGCTGCCCGGCTCAAAAGTCCTCCCATTTGACAGGGCCATCCGTGCCTGTGGCGAGAGATTGGGACAGCGGAGCGTCGGGCAAAATGGTGCCGTTGCCTTCCCAGGCATCGGCCTGACCGCCATCCGCAAGGGAGCCTGCGGACGGTGCCGCTGGCGCCGGGGCAGTATCCGCGGCGGGGACCGAGTGGCCCTTGATTGTAAAATGGCCGACCAATTCGGCCAGTTTCCCGGCATCGGTGTTCAGCATATGCCCGGCCGCGGTGGCCTCTTCTACCATCGCCGCGTTCTGCTGGGTCACCTGGTCCAGCTGCATGACCCCGGAGTTGATTTCGTTGAGGCCGGTCGATTGTCTCGCGGCGCCCTCGGCAATGCCGGAAACCAGCTGCGAAATATGGGTGACCCGTTCGACGATGCTCTGCAGTGCTTCGCCGGCCCTGCCAACCAGATCCACGCCGCGCTCAACCTGCTGCGAGCTGTCGCTGATCAGAGTCTTGATTTCCATTGCCGCGTCCGAGGACCGTTGCGCCAGCGCCCGGACTTCGGAGGCGACCACGGCAAAACCCTTGCCGGATTCGCCTGCCCGTGCTGCTTCGACGCCGGCATTCAGCGCCAGCAGGTTGGTCTGGAAGGCGATGTCGTCGATCACCGAGATGATCTGGCTGATATGGTTCGAACTCTGCTCGATTTCGGTCATTGCAGACACAGCGCTCTGCACCACGGTGTCGCTTGTCTCGGCTTCGCTCCTGGCTTCTTCCATGGTGGCTTCGACCCTGCGGGCGCCCTCGGCGGCGTCAGTGACTGAGGCGGTCAGCTCGTCCAGTGCAGCGGCGGTCTGTTCCAGCGTTGCAGCCTGGCTTTCGGTCCGGTGCGACAGGTCGTCCGAAGCCTGGCTGATTTCGGCGGCCCCGTTACGGATGCTGCCGGCCGCTTCAACAACCTGCTGCACGGTTTCGTTCAAAGTCTCGAGCGTCAGATTGTAATCCTGCCTCAGTTGCTCATGATCCTTGGGAAAGGCCTCGGTGATCGGGTGTGAAAAATCCCCGGCTGACAGCCGCACCAGACCCGCGCTCAGGCTTTCGACCACGAACTGCTGCTGCTGTTGCAGCTCATTGCGGCGCTCCTCGGCCAAACGGGCCTGTTTCAGATCAGCCTGCATCGAGACCAGGGTCTTGCCGATCTTGCCGATCTCATCATTCCTGGAGGCGGCTTCGACGCGGGTGTCCAAGTCACCGGCGGAGACTGCTTCCATATGCGCGCAAATACGGTTGATCGGCTGGGTGATTGAGCGGGCAAACAGCCAGCCGAGCAGGGAAACAGCTGCGGCGCAGGACAGCGAGACAAGAAGCATGATCTGGCGCTGCCGCGCGGCCGGAGCCAGGATTTCCTCACGGTCCAATTCCGCGACGACGGCCCAGTGCAGGTTGCGGTAGCTGACCGGCCCGGTAACCGCTGCAACAGAGCGGCCGTCTTCCTTTTCGACGGAGGGGTGAAAGACTTCTGCGTGATCCCCGTGGGAATCTGCGTCTCCCTGCTGCGGCGCACTGCCGGAGAAGGCGGATTCAATATGGGGCAGATGGGGCAGCTCTTCGAGCACTTCGTGGCCGCCGTCCAGGCGCGACGGAGTGCGGGCCTTGAAATCCTTGCCGATCAAGTAGACGTCGAGGGTGCTCAGGTCCCCTTCGAAATTGGTTGTGATCTTGGCGATCTCGTCGATGGCAACCTGCAGGGCAAACACCCCGGCATAACGGCCATTTTCGTCGGTGATACGTGTTGCTGCAAAGGCTGCAGGCGCGCCCGCGCTGGGAGCATAGCTTTCGATGTCCGAGAAATAGACCCGCTGCGCTTCGCCGGAATGGGCCATCTGGAACGCTTTCGCCAGACCGGTCCCGCTATAGGGGCCTGAGACCATGTTGGTGGCGTAATCGCTTTCCTTGGTGACGGAGAAGACCACGTCGCCTTCAGGGCTGATCAGGAAAACGTCATAGAACCCCATTCTCTCCATGATCTTCTGAAACGCCGGGTGGTTGCGTTCGAAGTGAAGATCATACGGCGAGGCGGCCGAGGCAAACATGGACAGGTTTTGCACCTCGGACTGTCCGGCGGCGCCTCTGGTGGTCCAGGTCACGCTCAGATCCTGCATTGCCTTGGCGGTGGAGGGAACCGAGGCAATGGTCAGGATCGCCGCGTCGATGCCCTCGAGATAGGACTGCAAGGCCAGTTCGCGGTCGCGCACCATCGACTGCATGAAGACTTCGGCGTCGTGAAGCACCCCGCGCCGGAAGTAATTCGTGCTGACGGCAATCAGTACAATAGTAAGTGTCAGCGCAGTGCCGACAATCAACAGCGGCAGCTTGTGGGCCAGCTTGAGGGATTTGAACAAAGACAACTTTACCTCCTGCGGAAAAAAGGCATCCGGCGGGCGATGTGATCCGTCGAATGCAGTGGGCGCAAGTTAGCCTTGATGCAACGTCAGATAGATTTTTGATCGGTTAACACACCTCGTGTTTTTCGGTATTTTTCTGATTTCAGCGGGTGCTGCCCATTGCCATCACTGAGGAGTGACCTGGGGCGGCAGCTAGGGTTTGAGGGCATCAAATCTTAACACTTGAGGCAAGGCCCCGAGCGCCGACAAAAGGCCTGCGGGACGTGGCGGCAGGCGGCATGCCTGCTAAGGAAGGCTGATGAAAATGCTGGCGAATCGCCTGGCCGGAGTTCTGACCGGCTCTCCATTCGGTTGTTGCAGCGGGAGATTCCCCATGATTTTTGCGGGTTTGCCAGAAAAATGCCCGGACTGTTCGGGTTTTTCTGGCAATGCGAGGGGCTTTTTTGCCATGGTTAAGCATCAATAACCGGGGGGTTAGGGAATTGTTAACGCTGCCACATTCTGTCCATGGATTCGTCTCGGCCTGGCAATATTGGGCCTCATTCCAGCCGCACGCCTGAATAACGATGCCTTTGTGGGAAGCTGGAGTGGGTAATGAGACTTCTTATTGCTGCAATTGCGGCGTGCCTGTCATTGGGCATGCCCATTGGCGCGGCTGCGGATGACACGCAGTCAGGCGTCAATTCAATAAGGGGATGGGAGGCCGTCGGACGGTTGAACATCTCCAACAAGAATATGTGCACTGGCGCACTGGTGGCACCGGATCTGGTGCTGACGGCGGCGCATTGCCTGTTTGATCCGCGGAGTGGAGCCCGAGTAGATCCGGCGACGATCTGGTTCGAAGCGGGGCTGTCGGGCCGTGAGGCGGTGGCGCTGAGGCAGGTGGTGAAGGCGGTGATGCATCCGCAATACCGTTACCGGCCTGCGGGCACGCACCAGATCGGCAATGATCTGGCGGTGCTGAAACTGGACCGGCCAATCAGCCGCAGCCGGATTCAACCGCTTACGATGTCGAACAGCGCCGAGCGCGGCGATGTCTTTGGGGTTCTGTCCTATACACGGCGGCACGCCACCCGGCAGCGCCTGAAACGCTCTTGCAGCGTGCTGGCACGGCAAAGCCGAACCCTGGTGATGTCCTGTTTGGTGGACTTCGGGGCCTCGGGCTCGCCGGTGCTGGAAATGCGCCCGGGCCGGCCGCCGCGTCTGGTGTCGGTGATCTCGGCCAAGGCAGCGATGGGCAAACGCCCTGTGTCGATCGGAACGGCACTGGATGCGTCATTGCGGGACCTGATGCGGCGCGCGGGCTAGGGCCGTCAGCCTGAAACCCTGAACGGCTCTCTGCCTGCCTCCAAACAGGGGGCAGGCTTTGCCGGTTCACGGCTCGCGCAGGGCTTCCCGGGATTTGTAAAGCGGCTTCAGCAGGTACTGCAGAACGGTTTTTGCGCCGGTCTGCAGTTCTGCAGCAGCCCGCATGCCGGGGCGGATCTCGATCGTCTGCTGGCGTTCGGTAAAACCCGATTTGTCGACCCGTACAGTCACCCGGTAATAGGGTTCGGCGCGCGGGTTGCGCTCATCCTCGAAAGTATCGGCCGAGACAAAGTCCACCTTGCCGCGTAAGGAGCCGTAGATGGTGTAGTCATAGGCTGAGAGCTTGATGGTGGCGTCCTGGCCGGGCTGCACACTGGCGATGTCCTCGGGCTTGACCTGCGCCTCGACAAACAGCTCCTCGCCCAGCGGGATGATTTCCAGGATCTCTTCGCCGGGGCGGATCACGCCACCGATGGTGGTGACTGCCAGGCTGTTGACGATACCGGCCATCGGGGAGGTGATGACGGTTCGGTTCAGCTGGTCCACCGCCAGCCGCTGCTCCTGGCGCAATGTGGTGAGCTCGCGCAGGGTCTGGGAGTAGTCTTCGGCCTGTTCCAATTCGGCCTGAGTGCCGATCTCATTGTATTTGGCGCGGGCATCGGTGGCCAGCTTGCGGGCCTTGTTCACCTCGATCAGTGCAACGATCTTCTGCTTGTAAAGCCGCTCCATATTGGCAAGCTCTGCATTCAGCTGATCCAGGATCTGGCGGGCACTGTCGCGGCGGCTGGTGAAGTCGGTCTGCCGCGCGGTCAGCAGGCCGCGTTCCGAAGCCAGGATGCCGGGGGAGCGCTGCGCCAGCATATCCGGGACGGTGAACTCAAAGGCGCCCTTCATCTGCGCTTCCAGCCGGTGGCGTTTGATCTCCAGCGCGTCGATCTGGTTCTGCAGTTCATCAGCCGCAGTGCGGAACTTGGTGTCCTGCAGCTTGGCCAGAACCTGGCCTGCAGATACGACATCGCCCTGGCGCACATGCAGTTCGGCCAGGATACCGCCTTCGAGGTTCTGCACAATCTGGGCGCGCGAGGAGGAAACCACCTGGCCTTCGCCGCGCACGATCTCGTCAATCGAGGCAAAGGCGGCCCAGATCAGGAAGGTCAGGACTACGGCCAGCACCAGATAAATGATGCGACTGGCGCTGCGGGGAGTCTCGGTGGTGCCGTAGGGGTCGTGCAATGCCATGGTCACTTGCCGTCTCCTGCTGCCAGATGCGCCAGAACCTGATCGCGGGGCCCGTCCACCACCATCCGGCCCGACTGCAGGATCAGAGTGCGGTTGGTCAGCGACAGGATCGGCATGCGGTGGGTGGCGATTACCGCGGTGCGGCCTTCAAGCCAGCTCTCCAGGCGGCTGACCAGGGTGCGTTCCAGCGTCTGGTCCAGTGCGGCGGTGGGCTCGTCCAGCAGCACGACGGAGGGGTCTTGCAGCCACAGCCGTGCCCAGCCGATCGACTGGCGCTGGCCGATCGAAAGGCCGTGGCCGCCGTCGCTGATTTCCAGATCCAGGCCCTTGTGGTGGCTGCGCACATGGGCGCCGAGGCCGGCAAACTCCAGCGCCTCCATCAGCCGCTCGTCGTCGCGCTCCAGCTGGTTGAGGTTCAGGTTGTCGCGCAGGGTGCCTGCGAACAGCCGCACGTCCTGGCTGAGATAGCCGATGCCTGCCCGCAGATCACGGGGGTCGATCTGGGCCATATCGGTGCCGTCCAGCATGATCCGGCCGCGGTCCGGAGAGTACAGGCCTGTCAGCAGTTTCAGCAGGGTGGATTTGCCTGAGCCATTCACCCCCAGTACGGCAACCTTCTGGCCAGGAGTGACGGCAACACCCTGCACGTCAACGGTGGGGGCTGCGTCGTCTTCGTAGCGGAATAGAATACCGCGAAGTTCAAACCGGCCTTTGATTTTCTGCCGGCGCAGGTAGGTGCGTTCTTTCTCTTTCTCTTGCGGGGCCTGAGCGATGGCGTCCAGCCCTTCAAGCGCAGCCTTGACGTTGCTCCAGCGGGCCAGGGTGGCAGCGAACTGTGTCAGCGGTGCCAGGGTGCGGCTGGTCAGGATGCCGGTGGCGATGATGGTGCCGACAGTAAACTCACCCGCAAACACTAGGAGTGTGCCGAGCACAACGGCAGTGATATAGGTCGCCTGCTGCACGCCTTGCGACCAGTAGGTAAGGGCGCTCGACAGCTTGCGCTGCTCGGTCGCGGAGTGCGAGGACAGCGTGTTCAGCTCATCCCACAGCCGCAGAACCCTTTCCTCGCCGCGCTGGGTTTTGACAGTGTCCAGCTCGGTCACCACCTCATGCAGCAGCCGCCCGGCTTTGGCGTTGGCGCCCTGGGTCTGGCGGGTGAACGCGATCATTTTCTTCTGCAGGAAATAGGCAGGCAGCAGCATCAGGATGCCGCCGGCAATAATCACCCAGACCACCGGGCCGGCAATCGAAGCGACCAGCAGCAGGAAGACAGCGATAAAGGGAATATCGGCCAGCGTGGAAATGGTGGAGGAGGTAAAGAACTCCCGCACCGAGCTGAAATCGCGCATCGCCGCAAACAGGCCGGACGGCGGCAGCGGCTTCTTGTCGGAGCGCATGCCGATCAGACGGCGCATCAAATTGTGCTGAACCGACAGTTCGATCTGGCGGCCCGCCGCATCGGTCAGCCGGGCGCGGGCCAGCTTCAGCATTGCCTCCAGCGCAATCGCCAGGAAAGCCCCCACTGCGAGCACCCATAGCGTTGCATGGGATTGATGCGGCACCACCCGGTCATAGACCTGCAGGGAAAACAGAGCCACCGAGACCGCCAGAATATTGGCGACCAGCGAGCCCAGCATGATCTCCCCTACCTGGCGGCGGTACTTGGGGAACTCGCTCCAGAACCAGTGCCCCGCATCGATCTGCGGGGTGTGTTTTGCCGCCATTTGCTTCAGCGACGGGCGGGCCGACAGAACGGTGCCGGTGAAATAGGGCCCAAACTCAGCGACCGGCACTTCGGTGCGGTTGTCGGCGCAGGAGGTGTCGTAGATGGTCAGCACGTCTTCGGCCTGGCTCAGCACCAGCACGCATTGGCCGCCGGACATCACTGCCAGGGCCGGCCAGAGCGCAGGGTTCAGTTGCTGCTTTTCCAGGATCTTCGGCTGCAGCCCGGCAGTTTGCACCGCCTTGGCAAGCGAATGCAGCGACAGGTCGCCCGGGGTTTCGCTCCACAGGAAAGCGGCAACATCGCTGACCGGCACTTCGCTGCCCTTGAGGGCTGCCAGGGTTGCGATCAGGCTGGCGCGGTGCTGGATCCGTGCAGCGGCGCCTTCCAGCAATGAGCCGACTTCGGGCTGGCCTTCGTGCTTTTTGGACTGTGGTTCTTGTTTCGGCTCCGGCCGCGGGGCGGGGGAGGGGGCATTGGCTGCAGGCTTGATCCTGGGCAAGGCCTCAGGAGAACCGGAAGCGGGCACGGCCCGAAGCACCGGCTTCTTGCCGGAGGCGGGCTTGGGGCGGGGCGGGGTTTGTGTGGTGTCGGTCAAATCTTGTCCCCATCGGCCAGAAGCCCCAGGTCGCGTGCCAGCTGCAGCTGGATCAGCACCACCTCGTATTTTGCGTCGATATAGGCCTGCTCGCGGCGCACCAGCTCCTCATAGACCTGAATGACTTCCATCACCGGGCGCTGGCCGGCCTCGAACTGCTTTTGGAACAGGCGGTAGGTTTCGCGGCTGCGGTTCACCAGGCCGGCGGTCTCGCTTTCCTGACGCCGGTAAGAGGCGATCTGCTGCACTTGGCGGCTGTAGGTGCGGCGGGCGGTTTCCTCGGCCTCGCCGACCTGGCGGGTGGCGGCCTCCTTCGACGCTTCCAGCGCCTGGATGGCAGCAGGCGTGCCCAGCCCCAGCGGCTGCCCAACACCCAGGGTCAGCCCGGCACCGGAGCCGTCGGTGGTCACATTGCCCGCCGCGGAGATCTGCGGCAGAAGCCCGGCACGGCCGGACTTGGCTTGGGCTATGGTCCGGCCGGCCTCGGCGCCGGCCTTGAGGACAGAGAGGAACTGCATTTGTTCCGGCGGCGTGCCGATCTCCAGATGCGAAGGTTTCTGCGGGAACGACTGCCCGGTTATGGCCTGCAATTCCGCACGGGCCGTGGCGGCGGCGTCCTGGGCGGTTGCCGTAGCAGTGCGGATGCCGCCAATCTTGCTGTCCACCACATTAAGGTCAGCACGGTCTGAAACGCCGCCGTCGACCCTTCCCTGCACGATGCGGCGGAACTCCTGCATCCGCTGCAGAGCGCGGCTGCCATATGCGGATTTTTCATCGCCGCGCAGCGCAGCAGCATAGAGCCCGACGGCTGTTTCCACCCGTGAGTTCATATCCTGGGACAGGTTCACGGCGGCAACTTCGACGTCAGCGGCAGCAAACTCCCGCTCGGCCTTGCGGCGGCCGTTGTCGAACAGAACCTGTTCGATCAGCAGCCCGGCAACCAGATCGCCCAGATCGGTCAGGCTGACTGAAGGCCCAAGGGTCGGCAGCCAGTTCTTGGAAGCGGCCTCGGCACGCAGTTTTGCGCCGATCAGTTCTGCCTCGGTGGCACGGGAGGAAGCGGCAATCGCAGCGTCCGCCACCTGGCCATAAGCGCTGTCCGGCGCCAGCAGCGAGCGCCGTTCCATCAGCTCTTGGATCACTTCAGAAGCATTGTCGCCGGATTGCGCGAAATTGCTGCGCGGCGCGGCGTCTGCCGTGCTTGCAGAACTGCCGGGCAACGTTGTTTGGGCGCAGGCCGAGAGGCTGCACATCACTGCGATGGCGCAAAGAAAGCGTCCCGGTTGCATCCTGCCCTTTGCCCTTTTCGTCAAGGCTTTTGAAGTGTTGGGCCCGGCGGCGCTGGACCGCCAGGCCGGGGGATCAGATCACGGTGTTGATGTCTTCATCGACGATCAGCGTGGTGCCGTCATCGCCGAGCGTGTAGACATTGTAGGTTTCGCCGTCGATGGTCTCGGTGCCTGCCGCAGTTGCGCCGGTGATGGTGAGCGTGTCATCCGCCTCGCCATGCACGGTCAGCGTATTACCATTGCCCGACAGCGCGTTGATGTCCGCTTCAGTCAGGGTCAAGTTGACCGAATCCGCATGCACCAGGTTCAATTCGTCGATGTTGAACTGCGACAGGCCCGCGTGATCCAGCACACTGGCGCCGGCCCCGTCCTCCAGCACCACCATCGTGCCGGAGCTGTTGCCCGCGCCGTCCACGCGGTTGACGACCAGATGCGAACCGTCAGGCACATCGCTGTCAAAGTCGAACAGGGTGCGCCCGCCGCCCAAATCGGTTTCGGAGCCGGTGACATCGGAAACACTGCCTGCGCTGGTCAGTTCATGTGCGGTGTCACCGGTTTCGAAATCATCGCTGAAGAAGCCGCTGACGCCGGTGCCGGTGCTGATCACATCACCGATGTCCGGGGCGTCGTATTCAGTGTCGACGCTGAACTCCTCGGTTATGGTTTCGGTGTTGCCCGCTGCGTCGGTGGCCTCGATTTCGGCAGAAGCGGTGTAGCTGCCTTCGCGCAGATCATCTGAGGCAAAGGTGGCGCTCCAGTTGCCGTCGGCATCCACCGTCGCCGCGCGGGTTACTCCGCTGATCGTGACGTTGACGGTTGAGCCAGGCTCCACCGTGCCGGTCATCGTCAGGCCTGCTGCCCGCTCGGCCAAGTTCACCACGTCATCGTCGGTTACGCTGTCGGAGGTGAGCGGGGAAACCTCGGTGTCGATGGCCAGGGTATCGCTGATTTGCGCGGTATTGCCGACGGCATCGGTCGCCGTCACCACCACGGCGGCATCATAGCTTCCCGCCGCGATGTCGGAGGCGGCAAAATCTACGCTCCAGTTGCCATCGGCATCCACTGTGGCGGTTTCAGTTGCATCGCCCAGTTGCACCACCACGGTGGAACCCGGTTCCACGGTGCCGGTCAGGGTCACCCCGTCGCTGCGCTCCGACTTGTTGACGACGTTGTCGCCTTCGATGCTTCCGGAGTCGAGTGTGAGCGGGTCGACCAATGTATCAACTTGCAGATCGGCTGTTGCAGTTGCCGTGTTGCCGGCTTCATCTGTGGAGGTCACTGTGACGGTGGTGCTGTATTCGCCGGCAGGAAGCGACCCTGCTTCGAATTCCGCCGCCCAATTGCCGGAGCTGTCGACCACTGCGGTGCGGGTCACGCCTTCTACTGTAACGCTGACAGTTGCGCCCGCTTCACCGGTGCCGGTCAGGGTGAGGCCCGCGGAAGCTTCGGCATTGTTGACCAGATCGTCGCCGCCTGCCTGGCCGGCGTCAATCCCCACGGTGGTGACCGTATCCACGCGGACGGTGCCAGTGACGGTGTCGGTGTTTCCGAAGCTGTCGGTGGCCGTAACTGTCACTTCGGAGTCGTATTCGCCGGCAGCGATTTCCGACGAGGCAAAGTCGGCACTCCAGGTTCCGCTGTCAGTGGCCGTGACCGTGCGGGTGACGCCCTGGAAAGTCACTTCGACCGTCGCACCTGCTTCGGCAGTGCCGGTTAGGGTGACGCCTGAAGCTGCTTCCTCGGCGTTGATCATGTCGTCACCGCCGGCCTGGCCATCATCGATCGCGACATCGACCACAGTGTCGATCACGACCGAGGGGCCGTCCAAATCGAATTCGGTACCATTGGGATCCGCTACATGAACGGTTGAACTATAGTCGCCGTCGGCCGGCAGTTCATCAACGGGGAAGGTAACTCCCCAGATACCGTCGTCATCAACTGTCGTTGTAGCCGTTGACGTGCCAACGGTTACGGTCACTTCCGAGCCCGGCGCACCGGTGCCAGTGATTTCAACAGGTTCTGTGGTCGATCCGGACACAGGATAGGTGGCATCCGGATCGTCCACTGTCGGGACGATGCCGTTGGTTCCGCCGCCGCCATCATCTCCGCCGCCTCCGGCAATGACTGCCGCCCCGACCACGCCTGCTGCCGCTGCGCCGGCCCCCAGTCCGCCAAACAGCGGCGCTGCCAAAGGCGCGACCACCGGCTCGATCCGGTCGACATCAAGGAAGACCATCTCGTCGTAAGCGCTCCACTTGCCAGCCAGGTCAAGCGGTTCATACGTGGCAAAAAGCATGCCGCTGGACTTGTCCTCCAGCACCACTTCGATGAACTCGCCCTCTTGGCTGAGGAACAGGTTCTTGCCGCCGGTTGCGTTGTAGGAATAGTAGTTTTCCAGCACCAGCTCCTGACCGTTGGCCAGGGTGATATGCAAATCGCCGCCGCGGCGGGAATAGCTTTCGACATCAGCGGGGCTGAGGTTCAGCGAAATGTCCTTGGCCTGAGCGGCATCAATGTGCGCCGGTGTGCCTTCGGAGAAGTTTCCATGCTGCGTGGTGCCCGCCATATCGCGGGTAATATATGCGACCGTGCTCATTTTTCACCGCTCATCTATGCGCTGCGCCGCCTGAAATTGGCTTGCGCAGCGTGGTTTTGTTGCCTGTACTTTTGCCCTTCGGCCGTCTTTTGCGGCCATTTTGAGGCCATACTGTGACGATTTTTCATTGCCTGTCCAGTGCATGGAGGCCGTCATTAATGCAATTTGGCGGGAAACCGTGTCTTGGCTGCCGCAGATTTTTTAAGTTTTTTCACGCGGCTGTGATGCTGCCGCCGTCGCGGGCCTGGTGCCGAGGGACTGCGGAAAACATCAGCAATAGCGGCCTTTGGAGCGGTTTCGCCTTGGCATGTACGCCAAGAGGCTGAGGGTGGTCCTGCGGTTGCAATTATTGGTGGAGCTGCCTGCGCAAGCCTTTGAAATGCCGCGCTGCAGAAGCACCGCGCAGCGGCACTGATCGCCGTGATGTGAAGAAAATTTCCCGCAAAAGTTTCTGGCAATTAATTAAAAGTACACCACTTTCAGATAGTAAGAAGTTCGTAATTGGTGTAAGCTCGAGAGTAAGTAAGACGACGCCGATAGCCCTGGACTCCGGGCGCAGGCCGCCGCCAAGAGCGGCCAGCCGGACGTGTGACGCCAGCAGCGGCGCCGAGCAGAAATCAGAACTCAACACTGACGCGGACACCTATGCCCACGTACTGGGCTCTCTCTGTCCGTGCGCGAACTAAAACGCCAGGAGGAACGGCGCCAAGTAAACCAGGAGGCTTGATCCAAAATGAAAGACATTGCCGAACTTTTTTCAGAGCAGTACGGCGAAACCCGCGAGCAGGAAATGCCGCTGCAGGACTATTTGAATGCCTGCCGTGACGATCCCAGCCTGTACGCGAACGTCGCCGAGAGGATGTTGAAGGCAATTGGCGAAGAGGAGCTGGTGGACACGTCCAAGGACGCGCGACTCGGGCCGATCTTTCAGAACAGGACGATCAAGCGCTACAGCGCCTTCCACGATTTCTACGGCATGGAAGATACGATCGAGCGCATCGTGGGCTACTTCCGCCATGCGGCGCAGGGTTTGGAAGAGCGCAAGCAGATCCTTTATCTCCTTGGCCCGGTCGGCGGCGGCAAATCCTCGCTGGCAGAACGGCTGAAGCGCCTGGTCGAGGATCAGCCGATCTATGTGCTGAAGGCCGGCGATCAGATTTCTCCGATTTTCGAGAGCCCGCTGGGCCTGTTCGACCCGGTGCGCATGGGCAAGATCCTGGAGGAGGAATACGGCATTGCCCAGCACCGTCTGCCGGGGCTGATGTCGCCCTGGGCGGTGCAGCGGCTGGATGAATTTGACGGTGATATCAACAGGTTCTCGGTTGTGCGTCTGTATCCGTCGCGGCTGCGCCGGATCTGCGTCTCCAAGGTGGAGCCGGGTGACGAGAACAACCAGGATATTTCCACCCTGGTCGGAAAGGTGGACATCCGCCAGCTGGAGCATTTCAGCCAGGACAACCCCGACGCTTACAGCTTCTCGGGCGGTTTGAACCGCTCGACCCAGGGCATCCTGGAATTCGTCGAGATGTTCAAGGCACCGATCAAGATGCTGCACCCGCTGCTGACGGCGACCCAGGAAGGCAACTACATGGGCACCGAAAGCTTTGGTGCGATCCCGTTCAACGGCCTGATCCTGGCCCATTCGAACGAAAGCGAATGGCAGAGCTTCAAGAACAACAAGAACAACGAGGCCTTCATTGACCGGGTGTCGATCGTTAAAGTGCCCTATTGCCTGCGGGTTTCTGATGAATCGCAGATCTACGACAAGCTGATCGAGAACAGCGAACTGCGTAATGCGCCTTGCGCGCCGGAGACGCTGAAGATCCTCAGCCGCTTCTCGGTGCTGACCCGCCTGAAGCCGCATGAGAACTCGAACCTCTACTCGAAGATGCGGGTCTATGACGGTGAAAGCCTGAAAGACACCGATCCCAAGGCCAAGACGGTGCAGGAATACCAGGACCGCGCCGGCGTCGATGAGGGGATGAACGGCATTTCCACCCGCTTCGCCTTCAAGGTGCTGTCGACCACTTTCAACTTCGACACCGATGAAGTGGCGGCGGATCCGGTGCACCTGATGTATGTGCTGGAGCAAATGATCAAGCGCGAACAGTTCCCGCAGGAAACCGAGCAGAAGTATCTTGAGTTCATCAAGACCGAACTGGCGCCGCGTTATGAGGAATTCATCGGCAACGAGATTCAGAAGGCGTACCTCGAAAGCTATACAGAGTACGGCCAGAACGTCTTTGACCGCTACATCTCCTATGCCGACGCCTGGATCGAGGAGCAGGACTACAAGGATCCGGATACCGGCCAGCTTTATAACCGCGAGGTTCTGGATGCTGAGCTGTCCAAGATCGAGAAGCCGGTGGGCATCGCCAATCCCAAGGACTTCCGCAATGAGGTTGTGAAGTTTGCTCTGCGCCACCGTGCGAACACCGGCAAGAACCCGGCCTGGAACTCCTATGAGAAGCTGCGGGATGTGATCGAGAAGCACATGTTCAGCCAGGTCGAGGAACTGCTGCCGGTGATCTCCTTCGGGTCCAAGAAGGACAG
>JBFOLS010000792.1:0-3881 GCA_040830225.1 Leisingera sp. | reverse complement strand
GATTTCTGCTTTGGCAAGGGGCGCGCGGGCGATGCCGAAGACCTGCAGCGCTTTGGCGAACAGTACGGGTTTGGCGTCACCATTGCGCCTTTGATGGAGTATTCCGAGCACGCGGTTTCCTCGACCGCGATCCGCAATGCGCTGAGCGAAGGCCGGCCAGCGGATGCCAAGGAGATGCTGGGCCATTGGCACCGGATCGAAGGCACCGTGATCGGCGGCGAACAGCGCGGGCGGGAGCTGGGTTTTCCCACAGCCAATATGTCGATCGACGGGCTGCACCAGCCCCGGTTCGGGGTTTATGCGGTGCTGGTCGACGTTCTCGACGGACTGCATGAAGGCAGCTATCTCGGCGCGGCTTCGATTGGCGTGCGGCCGATGTTTGACGGCGAAGTGCCCAATATCGAAACCTTCCTGTTTGATTTCTCCGGCGACCTTTACGGGGCGACCCTGTCGGTTGGTCTGGTTGCCTTCCTGCGGCCCGAGCTGAAATTCGACGGGCTGGACGCCCTGATCGAGCAGATGGACGCGGACTGCGCCAAGTCGCGCGAACTCCTGGCGGCGCTATGAAGCCGGTGCAAGACGTGATCGACCGGTCCGGCCTGGGCAAACGCTTCTGGGAAAAGAAGCCGCTGGACAAGCTCAGCCAGAAGGAATGGGAAGCGCTGTGCGACGGCTGCGGCAAATGCTGCCTGAACAAGCTGGAGGATGAGGAGACCGGCGAGGTTGCGCTGACCCGGGTCGCCTGCCGCCTGCTGGACGATGCCACCTGCCGCTGCGCCCAGTATCCGATCCGCCATCAGTTCATTCCCGAATGCATCGTGCTGAAGCCGGAGAACCTGGACAGCCACGTTTACTGGATGCCTGAAACCTGCGCCTACCGGCTGCTGTGGCAGGGCAAGCCGCTGCCCGACTGGCACCCGCTGCTGACCGGCACGCCGGATAGCGTGCATAAGGCCGGGGTCTCGGTTCGCGGCTGGACGGTGTCGGAGTTCGAGATTTCGGAAGACGAGTGGGAAGACCACATCATCGAAGAACCGACCTGAATTTTATACTCTGGTTTCCGCCAAAGGGAGTTTGCGCCCATGCATTTTGCCTCTGACAATTCCGGCCCGGTGCCGCAGCAGATTCTGGACGCGGTGGCCAAGGCCAACCAGGGTTACGCCATGGCATATGGCGCGGATCCGGAGATGGAGGCGGTGACCGCCAGAATCCGGGAGATCTTTGAAGCGCCTGAAGCCGCGGTCTATCTGGTGGCCACCGGCACGGCAGCGAATGTGCTGGCGCTGTCCACCCTGACGCAGCCGTGGCAGACGGTGTTCTGCGGCGGCCCCGCCCATATCAACATGGATGAGTGCAACGCGCCCGAGTTCTATATGGGCGGCGCCAAGCTGACGCTGGTGACCAAGGCGGACAAGATCACGCCTGAGGTTTTGCGCGCGGCCATCGAAGGCGAGGAAACCCGCGGGGTGCACGGGCCGCAGCGCGGTCCTGTGTCGCTGACGCAGGTGACGGAATACGGCACGGTCTACAGCCTGGAAGAACTGGCGGCCTTGTGCGGGGTGGCAAAGGAATTCGGCCTGCCGGTGCATATGGACGGCGCGCGGTTCACCAATGCGCTGGTGTCCCTGGGCTGCACCCCTGCCGAAATGACCTGGAAAGCGGGCCTGGATGCGGTCTCCTTCGGCGGCACCAAAAACGGCTGCATGGGGGTTGAGGCGGTAATCTTCTTTGATCCCACACACGCGCAGGAGTTCGAATACCGCCGCAAGCGCGGCGCGCATCTGTTTTCCAAGCACCGCTATCTCTCGGCGCAGATGCTGGCCTATCTGACCGGGGATCTGTGGCTGGAAAATGCCCGCGCAGCCAATGCCAGGGCGGCCCGGCTGGCCGAGGGGCTGCGGACGGCCGGCGCGGAGTTCACACATGAACCGCAAGCCAACATGATCTTTGCCGCCCTGCCCCGCGCCAAGCACCGCGCCCTTTTTGAAGCCGGCGCTGCCTATCACCTGTGGGACGGCGGGCTGGACGGGCCGGAAGAGGAGAAAGTAACGGCAAGATTTGTCTGCGACTGGTCCATTCCGGACGAGCAGATCCAGGCATTTCTGAACCTGCTGTAAGTCCGGAAAAGGGGCTCTGCCCCCGGCCCTTGCGGGCCTCCCCCGGAGTATTTAAGGCCAGAAAGAAGCGGCAAGGGCCGGCTGGGCAAGCCATTGCGGCCTGAGGCGCAACCGGGCGTCAGAACTTGCCGTTGGTGTTTTTCCATTCGCTTTGCGGCGGGATGCTTTCAATCGTGTCCCAATGCTCCGCGATTTTTCCGTCTTCAATACGGTAGAGATCGTAGAAGCTTGTGTGAACTCCGCGCAAATCACCTTCACTGACGCAGAGCGCAAAGTTTCCCTCGGCCAGCACCCGGTGAAGATGCCGGTACCGGATCACGGGTTCGCCGTTCTCCTCTGCCGACAGGGCCGCCCGCAGTGCGGCCTGCCCGTCAGCAAGGTCCGGGTTGTGCTGGATCAGATCGCCGGCAGCAAAGCCTGGCAGCCGGCCCAGCCGGCGCCCGATCAGCACGGTTTCTGTATAGCTGCGGGCAAGCGCACGGTTGGCTTCGGTGTTCTCAGGGCCGGTGATTTCCATGCTGCCGTCCTGCATGCCCCGCCCGGACGGATTGGGGCCGCGCAGAGGCTGGATATTGTCCCAGTGCTCCACCGCCCGGCCGTCTTCAAACCGGAACACTTCAAAGGCTGCACGCAGAGAGGAGAAGTCGTATTCGATATGGGCAAAGGCAAAGTCCCCATCCTCGAACACCCGCTTGAAGGCGACTTTCGGCGAGGTCTTGGCCAGACGGGCAAACAGCACTGCCAGCCCCTCGCTGCCTTCATGGGTCTGCGGATTGTGCTGGATGTACCTCTCTTCGTTGACAACGGCCGCCGCCATGGCATCGCCGGTCTCGATCCCCTTGAGAAGCTTCTTCAGAAGGTCTTTCTTGCTGGTCACGGGATCTCCCCTTTCGAGCGGTGGCGCCGGCCGCCGCCGGCAAAGAACACGCCCCGGCTGAGGCGAAGCGTTTCAGGCCTGCTCCCAGAACCTGCGCAGAAGATCCGCCGTTTCTGCCGGATGCGTCACGGGCAGCATATGGGCTGCGCCGGGAACCTGCCGGTACCGGCCGCAGGCCAGCCGCCGGGTCAGCCCGCGGGCAACGGCCTCCATCACCGGCGGGCTGTCCGCGCCGGTGAGCAGCAGCGCAGGCATGGAGACCGGATCGAGCGCGCCCTGGGCCAGGGTGCCGTTTTCATCCCTGTGCAGCGTCGGGTAACTGGCCGGGATCACCGGCATCGCCCGCACCATCGCTGCGCGGGCCTGATCCGGCAGGTCCGGCCATTTCGGAGAGCCGGTGCCCCACATCCGGTTGAACAGGCGGGTGGCCAGTTCCATGTCCCCGGCTTCCAAGGCGGCATCGACAGGCCGGCTCTCCGCCTCCATCGCCGCCAGGGCATCCCGGTTCTCCGTTCCGGCCGCCGCAAACAGCACCGGTTCGATCAGTGTCAGGCTGCGCACCAGATGCGGCCGGGCCATCGCCATCCGCAAGGCAACGGTCGCACCAAAAGAATGGCCCAGAAGGTCCGCAGGCTCCGTCAGCAGACCAAGGCCTGCCGCGGCATTCCGCAGCTGATAGTTGCCCTGCCCGTCCCAATCCGGGCTGCGGCCATGGCTCAGCATGTCAAATGCCGTGAGGGTGATCGCTTCTGCCATCACCTCCGCCAAGCCGCGCCAGGCGCCGGAATGGGCCAGCGAGCAATGCACCGCCAGAACGTGCCGGGGACCTCGGCCGAAACGGCGGGAAAAGACCTCCTGCGGGGCGCTCACCCCGTCTGCCCCGCCAG
>JBFOLS010000791.1:0-11345 GCA_040830225.1 Leisingera sp. | reverse complement strand
CGGCGCGCTCTACGCCGAAGACGTTCCCATCTCCGAGATCGCCGCGGCGGTGGGCACTCCGTTCTATGTCTATTCCACCGCCACCCTGCTGCGGCATTTCAAGCTGTTTGACGAGGCGCTGGACGGTACCGACCACCTCGTATGCTATGCGATGAAGGCGGCCAGCAACCAGGCTATCCTCAAGACCCTGGCGCAGGCCGGGGCCGGCATGGATGTGGTCAGCCAGGGCGAGTACCTGCGTGCCAAGGCGGCCGGCGTGCCGGGCGAGAAGATCGTGTTTTCCGGCGTCGGCAAGACGGCTGAGGAAATCCGCGTGGCTTTGACCGGCGGCATCCGCCAGTTCAACGTGGAATCCGAGCCGGAAATGGACGTGATCAACACGGTGGCGCTGGAGCTGGGCGCAGTGGCGCCGATCACCATCCGGGTGAACCCGGACGTGGACGCCAAGACCCACGCCAAGATTGCCACCGGCAAGTCCGAAAACAAATTCGGCATCCCGATCTCCCGCGCCAAGGAGGTCTATGCCCATGCGGCCGCGCTGCCGGGCCTGGAGGTGGTCGGGATCGACTGCCATATCGGGTCGCAGCTCACCGATCTGGAACCGTTCCGGCTGGCTTATGAAAAAGTGGCAGAGCTCACGGAAACTCTGCGCGCCGAAGGCCACAACATCCGCCGCCTGGATCTGGGCGGAGGCCTCGGCATTCCTTACGAGCGCTCCAACGAGGCGCCGCCGCTGCCGGTTGAATACGGCCAGCTGATCAAGGATACCCTCGGCCACCTGGGCTGCGAGATCGAGATCGAGCCGGGCCGTCTGATTGCGGGCAACGCCGGGCTGATGATTTCCAAGGTGATCTATGTAAAATCCGGCGAGGGCCGGGATTTCCTGATCGTTGACGGCGCCATGAACGACCTGATCCGTCCGGCGATGTATGAAGCCCACCATGATATTGTGCCGGTGCTGGAGCCGGCTCCGGGGATTGAGAGCCAGCCCTACGACATTGTCGGTCCGGTCTGCGAGACCGGCGATACCTTTGCCAAGCAGCGCAATATGGCACCGCTGGCCGCCGGCGATCTGATCGCCTTCCGCAGCGCCGGCGCCTATGGCGCGGTGATGGCCAGCGAGTACAATTCGCGTCCGCTGATCCCGGAAGTGCTGGTGCATGGGGATCAATTCGCGGTTATCCGGCAACGTCCGACCTTTGACGAAATGATAAACCGCGATACCATCCCCGAGTGGCTCTGAAGCGATCCCGGGCATGATCCGGCGCGGGCCATCACAGCATGAGGCCCGAATGCCCTTTGACAGACGTGCCGATCCGGTCCTGAAACGCCTGCGCTGGCCCTTGGCTCTGACGCAGGCCGGACTCGTGGCTGAACGCGCCATGCGCGCCTTCTGGCCGCTGGCCTCGGTGCTGATGGCAGCCCTGGCCGCGCTGATGCTGGGGCTGCAGCAGCTTTTGCCGGAAACCGTGGTCTGGACCGGTGCTGTCGCCACTGTTCTTGCCGCAACCGCTGCCTTCGGCTGGGGCGCCTGGCGCTTCCGCTGGCCAAACCGGGCTGAAGCGCTTGACCGCCTTGATGCGGCCTTGCCCGGCCGCCCTGTCGCGGCTTTGCTGGATACGCAGGCCATCGGCGCAGAGGATGAAGCCTCAATCGCTCTTTGGCAGGCCCACAAACGCCGGATGGCAGAAGCTGCCGCCCGGGCCAGGGCGCCGGCCCCGGATCTGAATGTAAACTCGGCCGACCCCTATGCGCTGCGCTACGTTGCCGGGCTGTTCCTTGCGGTGGCGCTGCTGTTTGGTTCGATTTGGCAGGTGGTGTCGATCAAGGAACTGGGGGCGGAGGCGGCCGTTGGCCTCAACGGCCCGGCCTGGGAAGGGTGGGCCGAGCCGCCTGCCTATACCCGGCTGCCTGTGCTCTATCTCAATGATCAGGCTGAGGGCGCGCTGAAACTGCCGGAGGGCAGCCGTGTCACCCTGCGGTTCTATGGTGAAACGGGCGCGCTGACGCTGGCGGAGACCGTTTCTGGCCGCAGCCAGGATCCGGCTGCGGCTGAAGATTTTGCTCAGGAGTTCGATGTCACCCGCAGCGGAGACATTTCGGTTTCAGGCACCGGCGGGCGCAGCTGGCAGGTGCATGTGATCCCGGATCAGCCGCCCCGGGTGGCGGTGGCCGGGCAGCCCGAGCTGGAAAATGACGGCTTTACCACGCTGGCCTTTGCCGCCGGCGACGACTACGGGGTGGCCGCCGGGCAGGTGCGGATTGCGCTGGATCTGGCAGCCGTGGAGCGCCGGCACGGGCTTGCCATCGACCCCGATGCGCGCGAGGCCATCGTGCTGGACCTGCCGCTGCCTTTGTCAGGGTCGCGCAAGGATTTCACCGAAAAGCTGATCGAGGACTTTGCCGAGCATCCCTGGGCCAACCTGCCGGTGGTCTTCACCTTTTCTGCGGTGGACGAGGCAGGGCAGTCCGCAGCGGCGGCCGGTTTCGGCACCGAACTGACAACCCGGCGGTTCTTTGACCCGCTGGCTGCGGCGGTGATCGAACAGCGGCGCGACCTGCTGTGGGCGCGGGCCAATGCGCCGCGGGTGGCGCAGGTGCTGCGGACGCTGTCGCACCGCCCGTCAGGCGTTTTCCGCGACTACGGAGACTATTTGCGGCTGCGCACCATCCTGCGGCGGCTGGAAGCTTTTACAGTGCAGGGCAGCATCCCTGAGCCGGGGCAGCAGGAAATCACCGCGGCACTGTGGGATCTTGCGGTGCAGCTGGAGGACGGCGATGTCGGCGACGCGCTGGAGCGGATGCGCCGGGCGCAGGAGCGGCTGAGCCAGGCGATGCGCGACGGCGCCTCGGACCAGGAGATCGCCCGGCTGATGCAGGAGCTGCGCGAGGCCACCCAGGATTATTTGCGCCAGCTGAGCCGTCAGGCGGAAGCCAATGGCGAGACTTTGGAACCGGGCGAGATGCCCGAGGACATGATGACCCTCAGCCAGGACGACCTGCAGGCGATGATGGACCGCATACAGGAGCTAATGGAGCAGGGCCGTATGGCCGAGGCAGAGCAGGCGTTGCGCGAGTTCCAGGAGATGATGGAAAATATGCGGATGACCCGCTCGCAGCAGGGCCAGGGCGGCGATCAGGGCCGTGAAGCAATGGAAGGGCTGGGCGAGACCCTGCGTGAACAGCAGGGGCTGTCGGACCAGGCCTTCCGCGATCTGCAGGAACAGTTCAATCCTGGCGCCCGCAGCGGCGAGAGCCAGGGCAATGAAGGCCGCGACGGCGGATTGGGCCGCGGCCAGAGCCATCAGGGCGGCGGTCAGGGCGGCCAGGGCGGTGAAGGCAATCAGGGCGCGCAGGACAGCACGCCCGGAGGCAATGGCGCCAATGGCCGCGAACAGCCCGGGCAGGGCGGATCGCTGGCGGACCGCCAGCAGGCGCTGCGCCAGCAGCTGCAGCAGCAGCGCGAGGGGCTGCCCTATCTGGACGGTGAGGCCGGGGATGCCGCGCGCGAGGCGCTGGACCGGGCGGGCCGTGCCATGGAGGGCGCCGAAGAGGCGTTGCGCGGCGGCGACAATGCCGAGGCGATAGACCGGCAGTCCGAGGCGATGGAGGCCCTGCGCGAGGGCATGCGCAGCCTGGGCGAGGCCCTGGCGCAGCAGCGCCAGCCGGGCCAGCAGAACGGGCAGGGGCAGCAGCTTTCTGATACGGCGCAAGGGGAACGGCTGGACCCGCTTGGCCGCAACAATGGATCGACAGACGACGGCGGCAAGCTGGGCGACCGCCCAGGCGCCTACGGCCGTGCCTGGGACCTGCTGGAAGACATCCGCCGCCGGGCCGGAGAGCGGGAGCGCAGCGATCGGGAACGCAGCTATCTGCAACGGCTGCTGGACCGGTTCTGAGACCCGGCCGGCTGTGGGCAGGCGGCGTCTTTTTCCCCTTTGGAAAGATTGCGCAAAACTGCGAAAGGCCGGGCAATGCTCCGGCCTTTACTCTTTGGTTCGCTGAGGTGCGGGTTACTTACTGCGGGCTGGTCAGCGACTTCACTTGCCCGTCCAGCCACAGCCGGGCCTGGTCGACCCAGTCGACATAGCTGTTGAGCGCGGAATCGGCTTGCGGGACTTTCTCTGAGATCAGCGCCGCTTTGTCGTAAACCATCACCAGCGCCAGCGCAGCAATCAGCGACAGCGCAAAGCCGCGGGCAAAGCCGCTCTTGCGCCGCACCGGCGGTTCCTCGGAGGCCGCTTGCGGCGCAGGCGCCGCGCTGCCGGCCGAGCGCAGGGTGGAGTTGATTTCTTCAATGTCCGGCAGCAGTTCCTTGCGCGAACCGGTCTCAGCCGCGGCCAGCTGGCGCGGGTCCTCGCCGCGCATGCGGGCCATTCGGTCACGGGCCTGGCGGCTGCGCCGGGCAGCCTCATCCTCGGACGTTGCGCTTTCAAGTCCCAGATCGGGCTGGGTTTCCAGGCTTTCGCTCTCCGCCGCCCGCAGCGAGGCTTCACGCTCGGCTTCCTCGCGCAGAATATCGGTCAGCGCCGGATCGAGCCCGCGGGAACGGGGCGGCGGCGCTGGCTCGGCGCTCTCCTCCGGCCCGGTGTCTTCAGTATCGGGCTGTTCCGGTTCTGGCTCTTCAAAGGTGTCCAGCCGCGCCTCTTCCGGCTGCGGCTCTTCCTGAGGGCTGGCATCAGAAACCCGTTCGGCTGCTTCAGCAGGGAGGTCCGGTTCCGCGGTTTCCTCTGCGGCCGGGGCAGAGGGAGGTGCAGTCTCGGGCAACACTTCGGCTGGTTCTTCCTCAGCAGCGGCACCCGCTGCCGCCTGGAACCAGGTCTGGCCGCAATTGGAACATTGCACATCCCGCCCTTCGGCTGGGATCACATCCTCGGGCACTTCGTACTGGGCTGCACAATTGGGGCAGGTCAGGCGCATCATGCTCTCCTCGGCACCATCCCGCCGGCCAGCTGGCGGCAGGTTGTTTTTCAAAGGATTATAGGCAGATCGGCGGGGCCGCGAAAGAGTCAATCACCGTGCACGCCCAAGCCTGCCTGCCGCGGCGGCTTCGGGGCAACAGAGCCCCCATTGAAACTATCCGCCCCTTGGGGCAAAACAGCCGGGCGCCAGCGAGAGGCGCCAGCGGGGGACGGCAGTGATCGAGCTGGAAAATGTGGGCTACAACTACGGCGGCGGCGAGCTGCTGAATGCCGTGTCGGTGCAGCTGGCACCGGGCTCGTTTCATTTCCTGACCGGCCCGTCCGGCGCGGGCAAGACGACGCTGCTGAAGCTTTGCTATGGCGCGCTGACGCCAACCTCGGGCCGGGTCCGCGCCTTCAACATGGATGTGCATGGGCTGGACCGCGACCAGATGGCATTTCTGCGCCGCCGGGTCGGCGTGGTGCATCAGGACTGCCGGTTCCTGGACCATCTGCCGGTGATCGAGAATATCGCCCTGCCGCTGCTGGTCTCAGGCCGCGAGCTGAACCACGAGGAAGCCAACCTGCGCGAGCTGCTGAACTGGGTCGGCCTGTCCGAGCGCGCCCATGCGCTGCCGCCGGAACTGTCGGGCGGTGAGCGGCAGCGGGCGGCATTGGCCCGCTCGGTGATCCTGTCGCCGGACGTGATCATCGCGGATGAGCCGACCGGCAACGTTGATTGGGAAATGTCGCAGCGGCTGCTGCAGCTGCTGGTGGAGCTGAACCGGATGGGCAAGACCATCCTGGTCGCCACCCACGATCTGTCGCTGATACGGGCGGCCAAGAACCAGGTGCAGGCCCGGGTGCTTCGTATTTCCAACCGGCAGTTGCAGCTTGCAGGAGCAGACCTATGACAGAGGGCAGGCTGCGCAAGCTGATCCTGGGCGACACCCAGGCCAACCGGGTGGTGCCGCCGAGCGGCTTTACTGCACATCTGACTTTGTTTGTGTCCGGCGCGATGGCCTTTCTGGCGGTTTTCGCCTTGGCGCTGTCGATGGCTTCGGGGCGGCTTGCCGACCGCTGGGCCGAAGAACTGGCGCGGGCGGCGACCCTGCGCATCAACGCGCCGGCCGAGCAGCGGGCGGCGCAGACCGAAGCGGCGCTGGAGATCCTGCGCCAGACGCCCGGTGTTGCCACCGCCCGCGCCCTGACCGGCGAAGAGCAGGCGGCGCTGCTGGCGCCCTGGTTCGGCTCCAGCCTGCCTGCGGGCAGCCTGCCGCTGCCGCAGCTGATCGAGGTCACCGGCGATGATCAGGGATATGACGCGGCCGGCTTGCGGCTGCGGCTGCAGGCCGAGGTGCCGGGCGCTGTGCTGGACGACCACACCCGCTGGCGCGCGCCGCTGGTGGAGGCGGCGCGGTCGCTGCGCCGCCTTGCCTGGGTCTCTGTCCTGCTGATCGGCGGCGCCACCGCTGCGATGATCACCCTGGCTGCCAATGCAGCACTTGCCGCCAATGCCCAGGTGATCGAGGTGCTGCGGCTCGTGGGCGCGCTGGACAGCTATATTGCCCAGGCCTTTATCCGCCGCTTCACCCTGCGGGCGCTGACCGGTGCTGCCGTCGGTGTTGTGCTGGGGATGATCGGGGTGCTGCTGATGCCGGAAGCCTCGGACGAGGGCGGTTTCCTTACCGGCCTCGGGTTCCAGGGCTGGGGCTGGCTGGTGCCGCTGATGATCCCGCCGCTGGGCGCCGTAGTGGCCTTTGCCGCCACCACACGCGCCGCAACCAAACGATTGGGAGAACTGTCGTGAGCCGACTTTTCCAGCTGCTGCGCTCGGTGCTGTTCGACATTCATGTCTACGCCTCCATGCTGGTTCTGGGGCTGCTGTTTGCGCCCTGGGCCATCGCCTCCCGCAAGGGGGCCCGGGCCGCCTGCAAGACCTATTGCCGCTGGGTGCTGTGGTCGGCCCGCTGGATGGTCGGGATCCGCACCGAAGTGCGCGGTCCGGTGCCCGAGGGCGAGGTGATCATCGCCGCCAAGCACCAGAGCTTCCTGGACATCCTGATGATCTTTAACGCGCTGCCCTCGGCCCGTTTCATCATGAAGCGCGAGCTTTTGTGGACGCCGGTCATCGGCGTTTATGCCCGCCGCCTCGGCTGCGTGCCGGTGAACCGCGGCAAGCGCGGCGCGGCAATTGCCAGGATGGTCAAGGATGTGGCCGCGCAAAACCGTGAGCCCGGCCAGCTGGTAATCTATCCGCAGGGGACCCGTGTGGCGCCCGGCGCCAGCAAACCCTACAAGATCGGCACCGCGGTGCTGTATGACGGCCTGGGCCAGGCTTGCGTGCCGGTGGCGGCCAATGTCGGCCTGTTCTGGCCGCGCGACGGGCTGATCCGCAATCCGGGCCTCGCCGTGGTGGAATTCCTCGAGCCGATGGCGCCCGGGATGAGGCCGAAAGCTTTTATGAAAGACCTGGAAGAGACCGTCGAGGGCCGCTCCGCCGCCCTGATGCGCGAAGCAGGCTTTGATCCCGGCGAGCCGGCGCTGCAGAGCTGATTTGCAGCCACGGCGGCGGCGGGCGGCACAGGGAAGCTCTGGCTTCCCTGACAAAAGCGCTTGTGCAGAAAATGTTCGGAATCTGCGACGGAAACGCGTCAGGTGCGCGTTCTTAGTTTCAGCAAGCGCGCCCGTCCGGCGCTTGCGTCACCACTCACAGGTGCCGGCAGTTGTATGCCGGACCGGGCTGGCAGCATGTCCCGCTGCCAGCCCGGATCAATTCATCCGACCGTCTCGCCGATCAGCATCTGGGGCTGAACGTTGGTAAAGTTGGGTATGTCTTGCAAGACCGGTCCGGCCGCATTCATTGCGGCCTGCAAGGCGTCCTGATCTGCAAACAGAATAGTCGCAACGGCGTGAAAGGGAGCAGGCGTATCCGGGCCGCCTGACAGGCCTTTAGTGACAACTGTGTTTTGGATATGCGGCCCCATATGCTGGCCCACCAGCTCCATATGAGTGCTTGCATAGTAGCCATGGTCAAACTTGGTCCCTGCTGAGACCGGATACAGGACTTGCAGCGTAACGGCCATGTTTAGCCTCCCTGTGACAGCGCAGGATCAGTAGAGCGGGGATTGGGGCGCGTGCCAATAGCTGAGTTCAGCTCCTGCCCGGAAACCGGGGCTCACCGGTCAGGCCTCTCGACGGGCCCTTTCACCGGTTTGTAGAACAAGAGGGCGCTGTAGTCTCTGTCGGTTCCCGTCGGCGAAAAGCTGTAAACACTCACCCCCCAGCGCGCCAGTTCGTTGAAGTTTTCCGTGGACCAGGCCCGAATGAGACTGTTGGTTTCCGTCATCTCGTCGGTCTTGGAGGGCAGGAGTTGCGGGAACTCCTCTGTAATCAGCGTTTCGATCAGGACCCAGAGGTCAACAGTCTCGGTCGGCAGCAGTGCATTTTCGTCATGGTTTACGATTGTGCAGCTGTGCTTTCTCGTTTGCACAAAACTCTTTGAAATGAGATCGAGATGCATTCCGGGGGCTACATTGGGAACCGGATGCAGGCCGAGGGATGCAGGGGAAGCTGCAGTCTCGCCATAAAGAAAGGGCACGCAAATCTCTTTGCCTAGTTCGGCAATGCGTTCCAGCCGGTCCGGCGGCGCCGAGAACGCGCTGGACAAGGCCGCGCCCAAGGCAAAGCCGCCTGCGATCAGGGAAAGCAGGATACGGTATTTCATGAAAACGGTCTTTGGAAAACGCGGCGGGGCCGGCAGGTCGAGTGCTGCCGGCCCCTGATGGCTTAGCTGTGGATCGGCCCGTCGCCGCAGGCCAATGCGGCTTCGCGCACGGCTTCCGAATAGGTCGGATGCGCATGGCAGGTCAGTGCCACATCCTCGGCCGAGGCGCCGAATTCCATTGCGACGCACAGTTCGTGGATCATGTCGCCCGCGGCCGGGCCGATGATGGCGGCGCCGAGGATGCGGTCGGTTTCCTTGTCGGCGATGATCTTGACAAAACCGCCCTCGGCCTGGCCCACGGCCTTGGCCCGGGCGTTGCCCATGAACATGAACTTGCCGACCTTGATCTTGCGGCCCTCGGCCTTCAGCGCGTCTTCCGAGGCGCCGACTGTGGCCACTTCCGGGGTGGTGTAAACGACGCCCGGAATGACGCCGTAATTCACATGGCCATGCTTGCCTGCGATCACGTCGGCCACAGCCATGCCTTCATCTTCGGCCTTATGCGCCAGCATCGGGCCTTCGATCACATCGCCGATGGCATAGATGCCGGGGATGTTGGTGCGCCAGTGGTTGTCGGTGGCGATCTGGCCGCGCTCGGTCATCTTGACGCTCAGCGCGTCCAGGCCGAGGCCTTCGCTGTAGGGCTTGCGTCCCGTTGCCACCAGCACCACATCGGCGTCCAGCGTGACTTCGTCACCGCCCTTCTTGGGCTGGTATTTAACCTTGGCCTTGGTCTTGGTGGTCTCAACCCCCTGAACCGCGGCGCCGAGGATGATGTTGAGGCCCTGCTTTTCCAGGATCCGCTTGAAGGAGCGCTGCACGTCCTTGTCCATGCCGGGGCAGACCGCATCCATGTATTCGACCACGGTCACCTCCGAGCCGAGGCGGGCGTAAACCGAACCCAGCTCCAGCCCGATCACGCCGGCGCCGATCACTGCCATCTTCTTCGGGATCTTCGGCAGTTCCAGCGCGCCGGTAGAGGAGACCACGATCTTCTCGTCGATCTCCACGCCGGGGATCGAGGCCGGCACCGAACCGGAGGCGATCACGATGTTCTTGGCCTCATGCACCTCGTCGCCGACCTGCACCTTGCCCGCGGCGGGGATCGACGCCCAGCCCTTGATCCAGTCGATTTTGTTCTTCTTGAACAGGAACTCGATGCCGCCGGTGTTCTGGCCGATGACCTCGTCCTTGTAGGCCTTCATCTGGTTCCAGTCGACCGAAGGCGATTTGCCCTTGAGGCCCATATGGGCAAAGTTGTGCTCCGCCTCATGCAGCAGATGGGTCGAGTGCAGCAGCGCCTTGGAGGGGATGCAGCCCACGTTCAGACAGGTCCCGCCAAGCGTTTCGCGCCCTTCGACAACGGCCGTCTTCAGTCCCAGCTGGGCGCAGCGGATGGCGCAGACATAGCCGCCGGGGCCGGCGCCGATTACGATGACGTCATATTGGGACATGGGTCGGTTTTCCTCTTTTGGCCCCGGTTCCGTTGCCCGGAGCACTCGCTTTGAGATTGTGATTATAGTCAGACCGGGGTCAACAGTTTGATCGAGATATTGGTGACCCCGTCGCGTTCAAGATGCATGGCCAGCTCCTCGGATCCGAAAAAGGCCCGCGCCTTCTCCAGGTCGGTGATCGCAAAAAGCGCCACGGCGTGGTTTGCCCGGTCCGGATCGCTCCAGACATTCATGTCGGTGATGCCCGAGGCCTGGCGGTTGGGCTTGTCCTGCCGAAAAACGGTGAGCCAGGCGTTGAAATCGGCCACGTCGGCTTGCCAGAGTACATGGGTTGCCATCGGTCTTCTCCTTATTCCGTAGTGGGGAGAGAATGGACCGGAAGGGCAGGGGAGCGCTTTGATTCCGCTCAAGGAACCCTGTTGCGTGTGCGGTGTTCCGGCAATGGGGGCGCTGCCCCCGGCCCCGGCGCAGCGGGGCTCCGCCCCGTTCGGCCCTGAAACCGCCCTCTGGACGGTTTCCGGGACGGGCCTCACCCCCCGGAGTATTTTGAGAAAGATGAAGACTCATGCGAGGAGCACCCCCGCAAGCACGGCGCCGAGGCCGCTGGTGGCGATGAGCCAGATTGCGGTGCGCAGGCAAGGCGGTCCGCTGAGGCAGGCAGGCAGGCAGAGGGCGCGGCCGGTGAGGTAGGCATAAAGGCCGCCGGTGATCAGGGCGAGGATCAAGAGGCAGGCAAGGCCCCAGAGCGGGAGGGTCATAGGTGCTCCCTCTCCGTATAGTCAAATTGCCCCAGCGCATTGCGGCGCAGTTCAAAGTACCTAATCTTGCTTTGTGGCATTTTGAATACGCAGCCATTGAATTGCCCGAAATACGGGAAACACCCATCCGAACTGAGCAAACAGGACAACTGCGCCCCACTTGTAGGAATCAGAAAAAGTCTCGCTTCCAAAGTAGGCGAAGGCAACGATCAGCAGCCAACCAATAAGCTCTGCCAAGAGCTTGAACTTAGGGTGGCTCTCACGAAGATTCTCCCACCGGAACAAGTAGTCGGTGAAACGGCGAGGCGGCAACGGTTGCCGGGGCGGAAGGCCCGCATAAGTCCTTGGCTCATATCCGTTGTTGCGCGCCTCGCCTTGGTTCATGCCGTTACAGATCCATCATCAGGCGGCGCGAGTCTTCCAGCGCTTCCTTGACCCGAACCAGTAAGGTCACGGCGCCTTTGCCGTCGACGATGCGGTGGTCATAGCTCAGCGCCAGATACAT
>JBFOLS010000790.1:0-2912 GCA_040830225.1 Leisingera sp. | reverse complement strand
TACCAGCCGCTGGCGCCGTAGAACCAGCGCATATCCTCCAGCACACCGGCGATACGGCCGTCGCCGTCCAGCACGGTATCCAGAGACCGGCGCGGGATATCGCCCACCCCGTCCCAGTAATCGCCGCGCAGAACATGCAGCCCCGGTCCGATACGGTCCCGGCTCCGAGCCGCCTGCTTGCCTTCTTCGATCCAGCCCAGAACCGTATCCACCCTGCCCAGCAGCATTGTGATATGCAGCGTTTCCATCGGCCGCTGGCTGCGGGAGCCGCCGACACGCGATTTTTCACTGATCTGCCGCTCCAGGCGGCAGAGCCTGCCGCCGCGGACAAACCAGTGCCGCCCCGGCGCCGGGGCGTAGCCCCTGGTGCCGCTGGCCCATCTTCCGTCAGTCATCCGCACATGCCGGGACTTCGCCAGAACCTTGTTCCGCTCCATCCAGATGCAGAAATGCCGGTAAGCGGCACTGCGGTTGTCCAGGGCCAGGCTGACCCAGACCCGGCGCATCAGCAGCTCATAAAGCCGGACCGCCGCAAGGCGCAGGGCGGCGGCAGCCACCCCGAAGGCGCCAAGCGCCAGCCCGCCGGCAAAAAACTCGCTGCCAGCCGCATTGGCCAGAAAGCCATAGATCCCCTCTGCCGTCATGGCCGCCCCTCCTCGGCAAAAGCCGGTCCCTTGAACAGGCGCACCGGATCGCCGCGGGCGATGGCCTGATGCAGCTTGTGGCGGTCCGCCTTGCGGGCCTTTGCCGCGGCGGCGGTCCGCGCATCGATCAGCGCCTGCAGCCGCTCCAGCGCCAGCGCCTTGTTGCGGTGCTGCGACCGCATTCCGCGTGCCGCTGCCGCCAGCCCCGTGGGCCGGTGGGTGGCCCGCACCGCGCTGTCAGTGGTGTTTTGATGCTGCCCCCCGGGCCCGCCGGCGCGGAAGCTTTCAAACACCACGTCCTGCAGGCGCAGGGCATGTCCGGCCCGTTCCGGCTGCGGCAGCCTGAAGATCCCGATAAACCAGTTCGCCCGCTTGTGCCGGGACCGCAACGGGCTCTTGGCACGCCAGCAGACCGTGCCGCACCAGCGCGCGGCAAAGTCCTCAGCCCCGGGGCCATGCAGGACGATAACGGCGGATTTCAACCCGTGCTGCGCCGGAGCGGTGCTGACATCCAGGCTGATCGCTTCCTGCTCTGCCTCCCGGGACAGGCGGCGCAGTACCCCGGCCACCGCCAGGCAGCACTCCTCGGGTCCGTTGCCGCTGGTGATCAGCAGCGCGATACGTGTCTCAGCCATCACTGCCTCCCGTCCCTGATCTTCTTGAAAGTCAGCAGCGGGTGGAATTCGCCCAGCCGCCTGGCAGCGCCGGTGCGCTCCAGATCCGCAGCCACGGCGTCGCTGGACTTATAGGCCAGCGGCGCCTCCTCGATCAGCAGGTCCCGGTCCTCGCACAGGATGCGGCCGCCAAAAGGATTGCGCTGCATCGCTTCCAGATCCGAGCGTTTGCCGCGCTGGCGCCCGTGCATTGACGACCGGTCATACCGCCGCCCGGCCCCGTGGGCGAGCGACCCCAGCGCCTCCGGGTGATCCGCCGCAGCCAGCAGATAGCTCGCGCTTGCCCGCGATCCGGCCAGCGGCACCAGCCCGCCGCCGGCATCCGCGGCACCCTTGCGGTGCAGCCAGCCCCCCTCATAGCGGGTCAGCAGGTTGTGCGGCACGTCGCAGATCAGGCGCAGATCCGCCCGCAAGGCCGCTGCAGCGCGTTCCGCAATAATCAAACGGTTCAAACGGGCCCAGCGGACCGCTTGGCCATGGCCCCGCAGATAGGCCGCGGTATCTTCCTCCCCCGGTGCCATCCCGGCGAAGCCCTCAGCGGCGGCGGCAAAAACCGCATTGCCGAACCCGCGCGAGCCGGAGTGAACCAGCAGATAGGCCCTGCAAGGGTCCAGCCCGGCCTCGGGCACAACTGACGCCAGGGTCTGCAGCTCGCAGAAGTGGTTGCCGCCCCCGAGGGTGCCAAGCGCACCTGCATGAAGGTCCGCTGGAAGCTCCAAGGCCTCCAGCCGTTCGCCATAGTTTTCGCCTGCTGGCCCGCCCAGCACCCGGATCCGGCGCAGCGCTTTGTCCAGCTTCAGCTTGCGCACCGGCAGGTCCAGTTCAAACAGCGCCATACCGCATCCAATGTCGTTGCCGATCAGCTGCGGAAAGATGCGGTCCGCCAGAACCGCACAGCCGACCGGCCCGTATTTGCCAGGGTGCAGATCGGGAAAAGCAGCGATCCGCTGCACGCCCGCCCAGCCGGCGGCCTCTTCAAGCTGCTGCTCGGCCCGGCCGTCGATCCAAGCCTCGGACGTATAGAATTTGGTGATGGAGCCGCCGCCGTCTTCAGCGCGCAGGCTGCCATCCATGACAGAATTGCCCATGGAATAGGTTCCAGTAATCGTAATTTCTGATGCGCTGACTTCTGCGTCAGCAAACAGGATCACGCCCGGCCGGTGCCCGGCTTAGAGAGTGATCAGACCCCGAAGGGCAAAGCGATGAATAAGCATGTGGTGCCCTTTCCTGATGAGGGGTTACGATTTGAGCCGTCCGGCCCGCGGAGGACTCGCCTTATAAGGGCAGCAGGCGGCTCCGGCAAACTCCGATCCAGCACCCCTCACGAGTCGTGCTGTTTTTGCTACACTCCTGTGGCTGCAAGTCAACAGCCGCCTCCGTCAAACGGCACCCAGTCAGGCGGCTTACTCCTGCTGAACCGCCGCACCCAATGGGGCGGGCCGCACCCGGCTTATGGCACCAGCCCCGGCATGGACATCTTCACTTTGCCGCCGCTGACATCCCCATGTTGACGTCTTGCAGCTTGGGCGCTTTCAGTCTCACCCCCTCCTGTAGTGCGGGATTCTCGCCGCGACAGTCTTGCCTCTGCGCACTC
>JBFOLS010000789.1:0-3619 GCA_040830225.1 Leisingera sp. | reverse complement strand
TTGCTGGCGCTGCTCCGGTTGACGGGCTGGATCTGGTGCGGCAATGACCCGGCTCGTAGCGGAAAGGGAAGCGTGTCAGCTGCGCATGCGCAGGCCTTCGGGATCGACCGGCGGCGCGGTCAGCAGCCGGGCCTTGCACATATTGCCGGCGATATCGATCTCGTACACGGCGCCGGCGTCGATGGCATCCGGATAGAGGTACCCCAGTGCGAGGCTGGTTCCGGCACAGAAGCCATAGCCGCCCGAGCTGGTGTAGCCTGCCAGTTCGCCGTTCAGGAACACCGGTTCACCGCCATAAGCATCCGACTCGTCGGCATCGACGGCAAACTGGACATAGCACTCCCGCGGTCCGTTTTCTTTGGCGGCCAACGCGGCTTCGCGCCCGATGAACCCATCCTTGTTGTAGCGCACAAAGCGCGCCAGTGCGGTCTCATGGGCGTAGTAGTCGGAGGTCAGCTCCATGTTCCAGCCGGCAAAGCCTTTCTCCAGCCGCAGCGCCATCAGCGCGTGGCCGCCTGCCAGCTTAAGCCCGTGCGGTTCACCCGCGGCCATGATTTCTTCGAACACCGAGCGCTGGTATTCCATCGGCATGTAGATCTCGTAGCCGCATTCGCCGGTGTAGGAGACCCGGATGACAAAGGCACAGGGACACGGGCCCAGCTCCATTTCGCGGCCTGACAGGAACGGAAAACCGGCGCTGCCGAAGCTGACACCGGGCGCCATGGCGGCCATGATCGCCTTGGCCTTGGGACCGGCCACATGCAGGCCTGCGTAGCGGCTGGTCAGGTTCTCATAGGACAGTCCGTTTTCCGGCATTGTCTCCAGGAACCAGCGCTCGTGGATCTTCTCCATTGAGCCGGAACCCAGCACCAGGCAGCTGTCTTCGCTCAGGCGGGTGACGGTGAAATCGCCGATCACCTTGCCTTTATGGCTCAGCATCGGGCAGAGCGCAGTCTTGCCCACGGCCGGGATCCTGTTTGCCATGATGCGGTCCAGATAGGCCACCGCATCAGCGCCGCTGAACCGGTATTTACCATAGCTGGTCAGCTCGAACAGGCCCGCGGTTTCCCGCACTGCGCGGGATTCGCGGGCCACTGCCTCAAACCATTCCGGCCGCTCATAGGAGTAGCTTTCCTGGCGCTCGGCATCATTGGTGGCATACCAATAGGCATCTTCCCAGCCGCAGGTCTCGCCGAACATTGCGCCTGCCTCCTTCAACCGGTCATAGATCGGCGAGGTTTTCATCGGCCGGGCTGCCGGGAAGGTCTGGTAGGGGTAGATCCGGCTGGAGCGGTTCTCATACCAGTATTTGGTCATCTCCTTGGCGTAACGGGGGCCGGCATAGTCGCCGTAGCGCGCCACGTCCCAGAAACTGACATCCAGGCTAGGCTCGCCGTCGATGATCCATTCCGCCAGAACCTTGCCGATGCCGCCGCCCTGGTTGAAGCCGGTCATCACGCCGTTGGCGCAGAAATAGCCTGGCTTGCCGGGGTAGGGGCCGATCAGCGGCCCCAGGTCGGGCGAGAAGATCATCGGGCCATTGATCACGCTCTTGATACCCGCATCCGCAAGGCTCGGGATCAGTTCGACCGCCTGCAGAAACTCTTCCTCCATGCGGCTCAGATCGTCGGGCAGCAGTTCGTGGCCAAAATCCAGCGGGGTGCCGTCTTCGGACCAGTGAATGCATTTGCTCTCATAGGCGCCGATCAGCAGGCCGTTGCCCTCGGGGCGCATATAGAGGTTGGCGTCGGCATAGGACAGCAGCGCATGATCGCTGCCGATTTCCGCCATCTCGGGGATCTCTTCGGTGATCAGATAGTGGTGCTCCACCGGCATCAAAGGCAGTTTGATGCCCGCCAGTGCGGCCACCTCGCGGCCCCACAGGCCGGCCGCATTGACCACGTTGTCGGCTGTGATAGTGCCTTTTTCGGTCACCACATCCCATTTGCCGTCATCACGCTGGTTGGTTTCCAGCACCGGGGTGTGGCGGTGGATCGAGGCGCCATAGTTGCGCGCCGCTTTGGCAAAGGCATGGGTGACGCTGGCCGGATCGCAGTAGCCCGCGGTCTTTTCATGCAGGATGGCTGTCAGATCATCGGTTTTCAGTGTCGGTGCCAGCTCCTTGGCGCGTTCCGGCGTGATGAATTCGGAATCAATGCCGTAGCGCTTGCCAAAGGCATGGGCGATGGCCAGCGTCTTGATCTCTTCTTCGTCCTTGGCGACCAGCAGTTCGCCATTGTAGTGCAGCCCGCATTCCTGGCCGCTTTCACGCTCCAGTTCAGGGTACAGGTCGATCGTGTATTTCTGCAGCACCGCCGCGTTGCCGGGGGCGGTCAAAGTGAACAGGTTGCCGGCCGCGTGCCAGGAGGACCCTGCGGTCAGTTCCTGCCGTTCAAGCAGCACCACATCCTTCCAGCCTCTTTTTGTCAGATGGTAGAGGATGCTGCAGCCGACGACACCACCGCCGATAATGACCACTTTTGCTGTTGCTTCCATTGCGCTCGCTCTGCTTTTGCCGGGGTTACAGTTGAAAAATTGTCGAGCAGGGGGAGAGTGAACTCAAACAAATTAAATTGGGCGGTCCTCAAATTTGATTCCGCAACTCGATTTCCATTTCTGCAAAGGCTTTAGAACGGCAGTAAGGATCGGATCCCGGATGGCCACGGCTATTGCAGAAGCTGGTTCAGGGACACCGGCCGCCGTCAGTAATTTTCTTGGTGACGATCAAAATTTATTTGTTTGAGATTAATCCTTTGCTGCCGGATCGTTAATTGAAGCTATCTGATGGCGAAAGAAAGCAACTGGTTCCGAGGCCGCATGCGCGAGTAACGGGCAGTTTCGGAAACGGGCCGGTCTTTTTTGTGAACAGCCTGACTAGGTTTTGCTCCGGCTGGGGGCTGGCATTCAGCATTGCCGCTGAATGCTCAGAGAAATGGAAGGCGCGATATGAGTTGGGATAATTTCCCAAGCCGGAAATGGTGTTTATGCCAGGGGGGAACTGCAAGTGTACTTCCAGAGTGAAGCAAGCAAAGGCCTTGCCCTTAGTGCGCCTGCGTCGTTGTATGTCGGGCTTTTGGTTGCGGGGCCTTTGGGCATTCTTGTGGCCTACAGCTTCTGGACCCAGAGCTATGTCGAGATCGACAAGACGCTGACCTGGGCCAATTACCTGGAGGCCGCCACCGACCCCTTGGTGCGGCATCTGATGCTGCGGTCGATTGCGATTGCGGGCGGGGTGACCGCCGCCACCGTGATGCTGGCCTATCCGATTGCCTATTTCATCGCCTTCCGCACCCGGAAGAAAACCCTGTGGCTCTTGCTGATCACCATCCCGTTCTGGTCGAGCTACCTGCTCAGGGTGTTCAGCTGGAAATTGATCCTGGGCTTCAACGGGGTGATGAACTCGGCGCTGATCTCGCTGGGGCTGATCGAGGAGCCGCTGACCTTCCTCTTGTACAACGAGTTTGCGGTGGTGCTGACCCTGGCGCATGCCTGGGCGCCCTTTGCGATCCTGCCGATCTATGTCTCGCTGCAGAAGATCGACCGGTCGCTGCTGGAGGCCGCCACCGACCTCGGCTGCTCCAAGCTGGAGCGTTTTGTCCGCGTCACCCTGCCGCTGTCG
>JBFOLS010000788.1:0-8106 GCA_040830225.1 Leisingera sp. | reverse complement strand
CGCGCCGGAAGCCCATTTCCTTGGCATCATCCGGGTGCATGTAGCACAGCGCGTCGGGGACGGCCTGATACAGCTCCGGCACCCGCTGGGTCATCGAGCCGGAGTGCCAGTGCTCCAGCACACGGCCGGTGGCCAGCCACATCGGGTATTCCGCATCAGGGCTTTCCGCCGGGGGCTCGTAAGGAAGCGCAAAGATCACCGCCTTGCCGTCGGGCTTGCCGTAGAATTCGTAATCCGAACCCGGCGTCACATAGGGGTCGGAGCCTTCCTTGAAGCGCCATTGGGTTTCCTTGCCGTCCACGACGGGCCAGCGCAGACCGCGGGTTTCGTGGTAGGTCTCAAAGGGCGCCAAGTCGTGGGCCTTGCCGCGGCCGAACGCGGCGTATTCCTCGAACAGGCCTTTCTGGATGTAGAAGCCGAAATCCTCGGATTCGTGGTTGCCGTATTCCTTGGCCTTCTCGGACAGCTCGAACTGGTCAACGGTGCCGTTGGCAAACAGCACTTCGAACAGGGTCTTGCCTTTGTATTCCGGGTTAGCGTCCAGGATTTCTGCCGGCCAGACCTCATCGGTAGTGAAGCGCTTGGAGAATTCCGCCAGCTGCCACAGGTCGGACTTGGATTCACCCGGCGCGTTGACCAGCTGGTACCAGAACTGGGTGCGGCGCTCGGCATTGCCATAGGCGCCTTCCTTTTCCACCCACATGGCTGCGGGCAGGATCAGGTCGGCGGCCTCTGCCGTCACTGTCGGATAGGCGTCCGACACCACGATGAAGTTATCGGGGTTGCGGTAGCCCGGCAGCCCTTCCTCCATCATGTTGGGGGCGGCTTGCATGTTGTTGTTCACCTGCACCCAGTAGCAGTTGATCTTGCCGTCTTTCAGGTCGCGGTTCTGCTTCACCGCGTGGGAGCCGACCCAGCCGGGCACGGTGCCTTCGGGCAGTTTCCAGATCTTTTCGGCAATGGCGCGGTGTTTCGGGTTCTTCACAACCATGTCGGCGGGCAGGCGGTGCGAGAAGGTGCCCACCTCGCGCGCGGTGCCGCAGGCCGAAGGCTGGCCGGTCAGCGAGAACGGCGAGTTGCCGGGGGTGGAGATTTTGCCGGTCAGCAGGTGAATATTGTAAAGCAGGTTGTTCACCCAGACACCGCGGGTGTGCTGGTTGGTGCCCATGGTCCACAGCGACATGACCTTGGTGTTGGGATCGGCATAAAGCTTAGCGATCTTCTCCAGGGTCGCTGCCGGAACACCGGACATTTCCTCCGCTTTTTCAAGCGTGTATTCTGAAACGAACTCGGCAAATTCCTCAAAGCTCATCGGCTCGGAGCCGCCCGCCTTGCCGGCATTCTCTGCCATCTGCTCCAGCGGGTGTTCAGGACGCAGGCCATAGCCGATGTCCTGGTTGCCGCGGCGGAAGTTGACGTGCTTGCCGACAAAATCCTTATGCACCGCGTCATTCTGGATGATGTAATTGGCGATATAGTTCAGGATCACCAGGTCGGTGTGCGGCGTGAAAACCGCCGGAATATCCGCCAGGTCAAAGCTGCGGTGGGTGAAGGTCGACAGCACCGCCACCTGCACGTGCGGGTGGCTGAAGCGGCGGTCGGTGATGCGGGTCCACAGGATCGGGTGCATCTCCGCCATGTTCGAGCCCCACAGCACGAACGCGTCGGCGTTTTCGAAGTCGTCATAGCAGCCCATCGGTTCGTCGATGCCGAAGGTCCGCATGAAGCCGCCCACGGCAGAAGCCATGCAGTGGCGCGCGTTGGGGTCGATATTGTTGGAACGGAAGCCCGCCTTCATCAGCTTGGATGCGGCATAGCCTTCCCAGACGGTCCACTGGCCGGAACCGAACATGCCGATGCCCTCGGGGCCTTTCTCGGCCAGGGTTTGCTTCCATTTCTCGGCCATGATGTCGAAGGCTTCATCCCAGCTGACCGGAGTGAATTCGCCGTTCTTGTCGTATTCGCCATTGGTCTTGCGCAGCAGAGGCGTGGTCAGACGGTCGGCGCCATACATGATCTTGGAAAGGAAGTAGCCCTTGACGCAGTTCAGGCCGCGGTTCACCTCAGCCTGGGTGTCGCCGTGGGTGGCGACCACGCGGCCTGCCTTGGTGGCGACCATGATCGAACAGCCGGTGCCGCAGAAACGGCAGGGCGCTTTCGACCATTTCAGCTGGGTCAGATCGGCGTCGGTGACAAGGTTCTGTGCTGCCGCGGGGATCGGCAGCCCGGCAGCAAGCGCCGCTGCAGCAGCGGCCTGCGCCTTGATGGCATCACGGCGGGTAATTCCGGTCATTGGGGGGTTCCTTCTTCGAGGGCGAGGTCCTGGGCATCGCAGGCCTGATGAAAGACAAGCGCCGCGCTTGCGACGCCGTCGAGAAGCTGGATCTTGGCCAGGGCATCGCCGATGGCCCGGTCGCTGTCCGCTTCAAACAGAACGACGATTTTGCCCGAGGGATCGGTTTGCGAAATCTCGGCGTTGGGCATGGATGTGATGGTCTCCAGCACGGCCTCCATGCGGGCCGGATTGCTGCGCACCAGCAGACTGGAAATATGAAGCTCTTCTGTCACGCGTGGCTCCTTTGCTGGCGTGGATCGCGGATCGCGATGGCGTTGCTGGGACAGGTGGCAAGGCAGGCGCCGCAACCAGTGCAGGCCTCAGGGTCAATCCGGATCGCCCCCACCGGGCGGACCGAAAGATCCATCCGAAGGGCGCGCGGGTCACAACTGTCTGTGCAGAGCTGGCAGCTGATACCTGCCGCTAAAAGACACTCGCCACCGATACTTACGGTGACCGGCCAGGGCTGCGGCTGCAACAAATCGAAAACCGGCTCAGGGCAGGCCTCGGCACAGGCCGCGCAAAAAGTGCATTCGCCGCCCCGGAAATTTATCCTCGGGCGGTTGCGGCCGTCGAACTCAATGATCTTCTCCGGGCACGCCTCCACACAGGCATTGCAGCTGGTACAATGGTCCTGCACCCGTGCCTCATCCGTCCACGGCGGACGGAACTCGGGCTCCGGGCGCGCGACACGGCCAGTGAGAAAGGCGCGGCGCGAAGGGACTGAGCTGGCATGCGCTGGCATCGGTCAGATTCCTTACCCGGCAGGCGGGCCCAGGAAAATCTGGGAGATCCAGATGATCAACCCGTAGCCGCCGACGATTCCCACCGCCAGGACTGGCGCCAGAACCACGGCGAGGAACAGGAAAGTGTTCCGCTCTTCGGCTTTGGTTGGCTGTTCGGACATTTTGTCCTCCTTGGCTCCTTTAAAAGTAGCGCAGCAAGGCGGACCGGAAAGAACCCCTCGTGATTCTGGTTCTTCAGAGCAGCACTGCTACGCTGCCCGGAGAATGCTCAGGACCGCTGGAGGGCACATTGATCTGAATCATTTCCCATGGGGTTGTTTTCGAAAAACAAAATATTCAAAAAATTGAAACTGTTAATTCCTGAACCGAACACCGGCTGCACGCCCTGGGCCCCGCCGCAAACAGCCCTGCACCACCGTCCGGCAATGCAGGGTAATTCCAGTTGCAGGGATACCTGGGTCAGGCTTCGGCAGGCGCCATAACCTCGGCGAATTTCTTGAAGAACTTGGCCGCCAGCTTCTTGGCGGTGCTCTGAATCAGCCGGCTGCCCAGCTGTGCCAGCTTGCCTCCGATCTCGGCCTTGGCGTTATACTTCAGCACCGTCCTGCCATCCGCCTCTTCCAGTGTCACATCAGCGCCGCCTTTGGCGTGGCCCGCCGCCCCGCCGTTGCCCTGTCCTGACAGCGAAAACGTCTCCGGCGCGCCCGAAGTATCTAGCACGACATTGCCGCTGAAGCGGGCTTTCACGGGGCCGACCTTGAGGACAACCTTGGCTTCCAGCTCCGTATCGGAATGCTTGACCAGTTCTTCGCAGCCAGGAATGCATTGCTGCAGAACCTCCGGGTCGTTCAGCGCCGCGTAAACCCGGGCCATCGGTGCCTCGATGATGATCTCGTCATTCAGTTCCATGTAAGGTTCCTTCTTAGCAACAGGGGAATTTGATCTTGGACAGCAGCTCGGCCTGTTCCGGCGGCAGCGATGCCCGGGTCAGGCGCCGCCACAGCCGGATCAGCAGCCCGGCAGGTTTGGTGTTTTCAGGGAGGCTGGTGTCAGTCATCTGCTTGATCTCCGCGCTGGCGCTGGCGCCGGACCTGTGTCAGCTGCGCCAGGATCGAAAGGGCTATTTCGTCAGGGGTCACTGCATCAATGGCCAAACCTGCCGGCGCATGAACAAGCGCCAGTTGGGCCGGCTCCACACCTTCTTCCACAAGCTTTTCCGACAGTGCCGCAAACTTCTTCCGGCTGCCGACAAATGCGATAGATTCCGAGCCGGCCGCCAAAGCACTGCGCAGGCTCGCGATGTCGTTCTTGCCCTGCGTCGCAACAACAATCATCCGGCGGGTGCCTTCCGGAACAACGGCAGGTGCCGCAGCAGCACTTGCAGCCGCAACAGCCCATTGGAACTGCCCGGCCAGAGCCTTCAGGGCCTCGGCAACAGGCGACTCCCCGAATACCACCAGCTCAGGCAGCGGAAGCACCGGTTCAACAAAGATGTCGAGCGACCCCTTGGACGGGCAGCCATTCCTGGCAAACCGGATACCGCCCTGATCACTGCCAGGAGAGATGCCCTCGGCTTCCAGCATCTCCTGAGGTTTCAGCGAGATCAGCTGCGGCTGAGCTTCTTTCACCGCTTGTTTTACCGCGCGGGCCAAGGCGCTCCGCACACAGCCGCCGCCTACCCAGCCATGGGCGATTGAACCGTCTGCCAGCAGCACTGCCTTGGCACCAGGCTTGGCAGCAGTCAGGCCAATCGCACGGATCACCGTGGCAATGGCAAAGGGAGTGCCTCCGGCGCGCAGTTCCCTGGTCACGCAGGCAAGATCACGGTTTGTCAGTTCTGCGGGTGTCATAGGCGGGCAAGCTCCGGTTCCAGACCGGCGAGGTCTTCCAGCGTTGCAGCGGCGCGAAACAGATCGAGGTGGGGCAAGGCGGCCGCCATGCCGCGGGCGATGGGCTCGTACCCCGCCCAGCCCTTCATCGGGTTGAGCCAGATGATCCGGCAGCCGCGTTTGCGCAGCCGTGCCAGTGCCTCGCCCAGCAGCTCCGGTGCACCGGTGTCGTAGCCATCCGACAGGATCAGCACCACGGTGCGGCCATCCACGAATTTTCTGGCATAGGTTCGCGAGAAGTGGTCAAGCGAGGCGCCGATTTTCGATCCGCCGCCAAACCCGTCTGCCAGTACAGAAAGCCGCCCCAGCGCGCGCAAAGCATCTTTGTCCTTCAGCGCATCGGTTATCCGCACCAGCCGGGTATGAAACAGATAAGCATCCGCGGCGGGAGAGGCACGCATCAGCCCCGCGAGGAAAGCCAGGAAGATCCTCGAATACAGCGTCATGGACCCCGAAACATCACAGATCGCGGCAATCCTCACAGGCCGGTCCGGCCGGTTCTTCCGGAACAGCCGCAGAGGCTCTCCACCGGTGGAGAGACTGCGGCGGATCACCTTGCGAAAATGCAGGCGGCTGCCCTTGCGGGCCGCCTTTCGGCGGCGCGAGCGGCGGTCGCGCAATGCCGCACCAAGGCGGCGGGCAATGGTTTCGGCGACAGTAATCTCCTCCTTTTGCACAAGGTCTCTGAGGTCGGTCTTCATTAGAGTCCCGACGCTAACCGCGGCCAGCTTACCCTCGCCTCCGGTTCCGGCTTCGCCGCAGCCATCCCCCGGCGCGCTGGCTTGGCCGCTGCCACCCGTGTCTTCCCCTGCAGCTTCCCGGGAAGAGTGGACACTGGACAGGTCCGGTTCTGCGGCTGGAACGCTCTTGAGCGACACCCGCCCGCCGTTGCGCCAGAAGCTGTCGAAGAGCATATCGAACCGCTCAGCTTCCTCAGCGCTGCCAGTACAGACCGCCTTGAGCGCACGGCGGCAGTCACCGGCGCTACAGGCCTCAATGCAGGTCAGCGCTTCCAAGGCCGTATGGGTTTCCGCGGCCCCCAGCCGCAAGCCATTAGCGCGCAAATGCGCCATGAACCCCGCCATCCGGGCGGCTGGCCCGGGGTCCCGGGCAGCAAATCTCGTCACCCGGTTCATGCCGCCCGCCCCGCCAGGCGCTGCGCAACCTCGGTGGTGATGTTTGCACGGTCGCTTTGGGTCTTAAGCAGAGCGGCCATAGTGGCTTGCAGCTGATGCGGATCATCGGTCAGGTCAGCAATGCCCAGCCCCATCAGCGCGTACGCAAAATCCAGTGTTTCGGCAATGCCGGGGACTTTCTCCAGTTCTTCCTTGCGCAGGGCCTGCACGAAGCCAATGATCTGCCGGGCCAGACGGTCTTCGATCCCTGAGCAGCGGGCATGAAGAATGGCAAGCTCACTGGCCGGGTCCGGGTACTCCACATGGGCATAAAGACAGCGCCGCCGCAGCGCATCGCTCAGATCTCTTGTGCCATTGGCAGTGAGGATCACAACAGGCCGGGACAGGGCGGAAATGGTGCCCAGCTCAGGTACCGTAATCTGAAACTCCGACAGCACTTCCAGAAGGTAGGCCTCAAATTCCTCGTCGGCGCGGTCGATCTCGTCGATCAGCAGCACCGGAGGCGTCTCCTGGCGGATTGCCTTCAGCAGCGGCCTTTCCAGCAGGAACTCTTCCGAGAAGATGCGGCTCTCCACCGCCCGCCCGGTTTCGCCGTCTTCCGCCGCAGCCCGGATCGCCAGCAACTGACGCTGGTAATTCCACTCATAGATCGCCTGGGCCGCATCCAGCCCTTCGTAACACTGCAGCCGGATCAGTTGGGTTTCCAAAACCGCCGCAAGCACCCGTGCCACCTCGGTCTTGCCGACGCCCGCCGCCCCTTCCAGCAGCAGCGGCCGGCCCAGCGACAGCGCAAGATGCACCGCCATCGCCAGATCCTCTCCGGCAACATAGCCTTGTGCGGCCAACGCCTCTTTCAGCTCACCATGTGTCACAACAGGGATCCATTCTTCATCTGGCTAAAATATCCCGGGGGAAGTCCGGAGGGGGCAGCGCCCCTCCGCCGGCTCGGACCAGGCAAAGCCGGTCCGGAACCCTTCACCCATGCAGACCCAGGTCATTGGCGGTCTTCCAGATCCGCCAATGATCATGCGGCATATGCGTGTGGCGCAGGCCAAAGGCCCGGAACGCATCCTGCACCGCGTTGGAGAAACAGGGCACGCCCCCCACATGCGGGCTTTCACCCACGCCCTTGGCGCCGATCGGATGATGCGGCGAAGGCGTTACCGTGTGGTCGGTCTCATAGTTCGGCGTTTCCCAAGCGGTGGGCAGGAAGAAATCCATCAGCGTTGCGGTCTTCACATTGCCCAGATCATCATAGGCAATCTCCTGCCCCAGTGCGACCGCCAGCGCCTCGGTCAGCCCGCCATGCACCTGGCCTTCGATGATCATCGGGTTGATCCGGGTGCCGCAGTCGTCCAGCGCATAGAAGCGGCGGATTTCCGGCACGCCGGTATCGACGTCGATGTCCATTACGCAGACATAGGCGCCAAAGGGGTAGGTCATGTTCGGCGGATCGTAGTAGCTCACTGCCTCCAGCCCCGGCTCCACTCCCGGAATGGCCTGGTTGTAAGCCGCATAGGCGATGTCCTTCATGGTCTTGAACCGCTCCGGCGCTCCTTTGACCACAAAGCGGTCGACGTCGAATTCCACGTCGTCGTCATGCACTTCCAGCAGGTAAGCTGCGATCATCTGCGCCTTGGCACGGATCTTGCGGCCCGCCAGTGCTGTTGCCGCCCCGGCAACCGGGGTTGAGCGCGAGCCGTAGGTGCCGAGGCCATAGGGCGCGGTGTCTGTGTCGCCTTCCTCGATGGTGATGCTGTCGGCGGGGATGCCGGTCTCAGACGCAAGGATCTGGGCAAAGGTCGTCGCGTGCCCCTGCCCCTGGCTGATGGTGCCGAGCCGCGCGATGGCCGAGCCGGTCGGGGGGATGCGGATCTCGCCGCTGGCGAACATGCCCCTACCAAGGGTCTCGCCGTTCTTCACCGGACCGGCTCCGACGATCTCGGGAAAAAAGCTCAGGACGATGCCCACCAGCTTGCGGGGGTCGCCGCGTTTTAGGG
>JBFOLS010000787.1:0-2695 GCA_040830225.1 Leisingera sp. | reverse complement strand
TCAGCCGCCGAGTTCTCGAACCAGTTCTGGCGCTTCCAGCTGTACTGGTACTCACGCTCCTGGCCTTCGTTGGCAAACCAGTTGGCACGTTCCCAGCCGCCGATTTCGCCCATCACAGCGCCCTGTTCCAGCAGGTGGTGGTGGAACGGAGTGCGGCGCACGCCGCGGGCGGTGGCCTTCTGCCGGTAGGGGAAGTGGTCGGCGTAAAGCAGGCCCAGAGTCTCTTTCGAGCGCTCGAACAGGTAGTGCTTGTTGCCCTGGAAGGGGTGCATGCGGGAGATGTCCACGTCACCCAGGTCGAAGGGCTTTTGGCCGTCTTCCATCCATTGCGCCAGCGCCATGCCGGCGCCGCCGGCCGACTGGATGCCGATCGAGTTGAAGCCCGCGGCGACCCAGAAGTTGTCCATCTCGGGCGCCAGGCCCAGGTGGTAAGCATCATCCGGAGTGAAGCTTTCAGGACCATTGAAGAAGGTGTGGATGCCTGCTTCGGCCAGCATTGGCATACGGTTGCAGGCCGCCTCGAGAATCGGTTCGAAGTGATCGAAGTCTTCGGGCAGTTGGTCGAATTCGAAGCTGTCAGGGATGCCGTTCATCGCCCAGGGCTTGGCGTTCGGCTCAAAGGCGCCAAGCAGGATTTTACCTGCGTCTTCCTTGTAGTAGGCGCATTCGTCCGGCACGCGCAGCACCGGCATCTGGGTCAGGCCTTCGATGCCTTCGGTCACAATGTAGAAGTGCTCGCAAGCGTGCAGCGGAACGTTGACGCCTGCCATGCGGCCAACCTCGTGGCCCCACATGCCGGCACAGTTCACCACCATGTCGGCTTCGATGTGGCCCTGGGACTGGCCGTCATCGCTGGCCCAGTCGACGCCGGTGACGCGGCGGCCTTCTTTGGAGATGCCGGTGACCTTGATGCGTTCCTTGACCAGTGCGCCGCGCTGGCGGGCACCTTTGGCCAGGGCCAACGCGATGTTGGCCGGATCGCCCTGGCCGTCCTTCGGCAGCCAAACGCCGCCGGTCACGTCACCGACGTTCAGGTGCTCGTAGCGGGCTTTGACTTCCTCGGGCGAGATTTCCTCGACCTCGACGCCGAAGGCACGCGCCATGGCGGCCTGGCGGAAGATCTCTTCCTTGCGCTCGTCTGTGAGAGCCACGGTGATCGAGCCGCAGCGCTTGAAGCCGGTGGCGACGCCGGTTTCCTCTTCCAGCGAGCCGTAGAGCTCTTGCGAGTATTTCGCCAGCTTTGTCATGTTGGCGGTGGCGCGCAATTGGGCGATCAGGCCCGCGGCGTGCCAGGTGGTGCCGGAAGTCAGCTGCTTGCGCTCCAGCAGCACCACATCCTTCCAGCCCAGTTTCGCCAGATGATAGGCCACCGAGCAGCCGATCACGCCGCCGCCGATAATAACCACACGGGCCTTGTTGGGAAGATCGCTCATGTCATCGCTCCACAGTCAGTGTTTGCGCCTGATTATCATGAATAGGCGGCGCAAAATGCATCAAAAGCGTCAGGCTTCCCCGGCTATTCTCCGGCCTTGAGGATATTTTCCGGGCTGTCCTCCCCCAGCCGGCGGCGTTTGCGCAAGGCAAAGGGAGTGATTCCAAAGAAGCTCTTGTAAAGGCTGGAGAATCCATTCGGGAATCCGCAGGCGAGACCGATCTCCCGGACGCTCATAGTGGTGTTGAGCAAGAGGTTGTTGGCCTTGGACAATCGCATTTCCCGGTAGAAACCGTTAGGGGTGGTGCCCAGGAAGGTTTTGAACTTGCGCTCCAGCGAGCGGGTGGAAATGCCCAGCTCGTCAACGATTTCGCTGATCGGCACCGGTTCCTCGATGTTGTCCTGCATGATGCGGATGCAGTGATCCAGATCGCTGTCGCCGGTGATCGTCGGTTTGGCACCGGCAAAAGGCTGCAGCGAGGAGAAATCGCGCACCTGCTCGTGCAGCATGATGTTGCCCACGGTCATCTGCGCGGCGGCAGAGGTGAGCCTGCCGACCAGCGCCAGAGCGATATCAACGGTGGAGCCCATACCTGCACAGGTCACAACCAGCCCGTCCTCGCTGGCCAGCGCGTGGCTGGCGTCGTTCAGCCCCATGCGTTCACGCAGCAGAGCGGAGTTTTCCCAATGGGTGGTCAGCCGACCGGCCGCCCCACCCTGGTCGCGGATGTAGCGGGCTGCGGCCTCGGCTAGCAGATAGACCTTGCAGCCGCGCGAGGTATAGCTGGAGATCACCCTTCCCAGGCTGAGGCCGGGATGGTCCGGGTCCGAGTTGCCGAGGAAGAAGGCAAAATCCGCGTCTGGTTTCACCGCAAAGGGTTCGGTGTCGAGGCTGAGGCCTGCCCGGCAGCCCACCCGGCCGCCCTGCAGCGAGCGGACAGTCCATTTGAACGGAGGCTGCGCCAGCACGCGGTTTGCAATCCGCAGAACCTCCAGAATCGCCGACATTTCGATCAGCACAAAGCCTTCGGTGACGATGATGTCGATATTCCAGACCCGGGCCGGGTCAGCAGCCTTGAGTTTCTCGGAAGTTGCCATGCTTATCCCCTTTCGTCAGACGATCCGGTGCCCGGCTGCGCGCAACTGGCAGGCCAGTTCGGCGATGTGTTCCGGCCCGACTTCGCAGCAGCCGCCTACGATGGTGGCGCCTTGCGCAGTCCATCCCATCGCAAATTCCGCATAGGCCTTTGGCCCCAGGTCCTG
>JBFOLS010000786.1:0-2807 GCA_040830225.1 Leisingera sp. | reverse complement strand
TGCTGAGCTTGCGAGGGGTTGAGGCCTCATATGGTCCGGCCCAGGCCCTGTTCGGGGTCGATTTGGAGATCAGTGAAGGCGAAGTTGTAGCGCTGATGGGCCGCAACGGCATGGGCAAATCCACCACGATCAAGACGATCTGCGGGATGCTGCCGGCCTCCTCGGGCGAGCTTCGTTTTGACGGGCACGATCTGCGTCAGCTTCCCTCGCACCGGATAGCCCGGCTGGGCGTCGGGCTGGTGCCGGAAGGGCGGCGTTGCTTTGCGCCTCTTACGGTTGAGGAAAACCTGATTGCGGCGGCGCGCTCCGGATCTTGGGACATGAAAAGGGTCGCCGGGCTGTTCCCGCGGCTGGAGGAGCGGCGGACACAGAAGGCTGGCTCCTTGTCCGGAGGTGAGCAGCAGATGCTGACCATCGGCCGCGCCCTGATGACCAACCCGCGGCTTTTGATTCTGGATGAGGCAACCGAAGGCCTGGCCCCGGTGGTGCGGCAGGAGATCTGGGCTGCCATCGCCCAGCTCAAGACCAGTGCCGGGCTGGCCATTCTTGTGGTGGATAAGTCGCTGAAGGAGCTGTCTGCAATCGCTGACCGTGCAGTAATCCTCAACAAGGGCAGCAATGCCTGGGGCGGGCAGATCGCGGATTTGCCTGCGGATATTGCTGACCGGTACCTGGGGGTGTGAACCGCCTTACGCCGGTGCTTCCGCCGCCGTATGGCCGCGGAAGCAAGGGTTAGAAGGCGTCAGCCCAGTACGGCCTGGACTGCCCGCAGTGTGGCGGCAACCACCTGATCGGCCTCTGCGCGGCTAAGGCAGAACGGCGGGGCAAAACCCAGGATGTCGCCCTGCGGCATGGCGCGGGCAATGACCTTGTCCTGATCCAGCAGCTTCGCCGAGATCTGCGGGCCGATCTTGTCTGAAGCATCAAAGAAAGTGCGGTTGTCCTTGTCCTTCACGAATTCCACTGCGCAGAGCATGCCTTCGCCGCGCACCTCGCCGACGTTGGCATGGCCGGACAGGGCTTCGGCCATGGTGGCATTCAGGTAGGCGCCGGTGTCGCCCGCATTTTGCACCAGGTTCAGTTCGTCGATCAGTTTCAGGTTGGCAACACCGGCGGCGGCGCCGATCGGATGCGCCGAATAGGTCCAGCCGTGGCCGATTGGGCCGTTCTCATCGGTGCCCTGCTCCAGCACCTTCCAAACATTGTCCGACACGATGGAGCCGCTGAGCGGCGCATAGGCTGAGGTGAGGCCTTTGGCGATGGTGATGATGTCCGCTTCGATGCCATAATGGTCTGAGCCGAACATGGAGCCAAGGCGGCCGAAACCGGTGACAACCTCGTCGGCAACCAGCAGGATGTCGTGCTTTTTCAGAACCGCCTGGATCGCCTCCCAGTAGCCGGCAGGCGGCGGCACGATGCCGCCGGTGCCCAGCACCGGCTCGCCGATAAAGGCGGCAATGGTGTCCGCACCCTCACGTTCGATCAGGGCTTCCAGCTCTGCGGCGCAATGGGCGACGAACTGCTCTTCGGTCTGGTCGAGGTTTTCCCTGCGGTAGTAATAAGGCGCCTCTGTGTGGATCACCTGCTCCACCGGCAGGTCGAACTTCTTGTGGAACAGTTCCAGCCCGGTCAGTGAGCCGGTCACCAGGCCGGATCCGTGATAGCCGCGCCAGCGGGAGATGATCTTCTTCTTTTCCGGGCGGCCCAGGATGTTGTTGTAGTACCAGATCAGCTTGACGTTGGTTTCATTGGCGTCCGAGCCGCCAAGACCGAAGTAGACCTTGGACATGTTTGCGGGCGCGCGGTCCAGAATCATCTTGGCCAGGGTGATCGAGGCTTCGGTGCCGTGGCCAACATAGGAATGGTAATAGGCCAGTTCCTTGGCCTGTTCGCCGATGGCTTCGGCGATCTCCTGGCGGCCATAGCCCACGTTCACGCAATAGAGGCCGGCAAAGGCGTCCAGCAGCTTGTTGCCGTCGCGGTCTTCGATGAAGACGCCGGAAGCAGTCTTGATCACACGGTTCGGGCTTTCGCCGCGGGCATGCTGGGCCAGATGGGTTGACGGGTGAAAGAAGTTCTCGCGGTCCCACTGGTCGAGTTGATCGTTCTTCAGCATCTTGTTTCCTTTCTCTTGCCAGCGGGGCTTAGGCCCAGTCTCGGCAGATGTACTTGATTTCGGTGAATTCTTCCATTCCCAGCCGCGCGCCTTCGCGGCCCAGGCCGGACTGCTTGCTCCCGCCAAAAGGGATCGGCGCGCCGGTTACCTTGGTGCGGTTCACGGCCACCATGCCGTACTGAAGCGCACGGCTGAGCCGGTAGATGCGGCGCGGGTCGTGGCTGTGGACATAGGCCACCAGCCCGTATTCGCTGTCGTTGGCGCGGGCGATCACCTCCTCCTCCGTGTCAAAAGGGGTGATCGGCGCGACGGGGCCGAAGGTTTCTTCGGTCATGATCAGCGCGTCCGCAGGCACATCGGTCAGCACTGTCGGTTCAAAGAACAAAGAACCCAGGGGATGGCGTTTGCCGCCGCAGGCCAGTTTGGCACCTTTTGCCAGTGCGTCGGCGACATGCTCCTCCTGCTTTTGCACCGCCTTTTCGTTCATCAAAGGCCCGAGGTCGCAGTCCTCCATGCCCTTGTCGATCGTCAGAGCTCCGGAGGCTTCGGTAAATTTCGCACAGAACTCCGCATAAACAGGCCGTTCCACGAAGATCCGGTTGGCGCCAAGGCAGTCCTGCCCGGAGGTGGCGAATTTCGCCTTGATCGCCTCATCCACCGCCTTGTTCAGATCGCAGCCTTTGAAAACGAT
>JBFOLS010000785.1:0-7625 GCA_040830225.1 Leisingera sp. | reverse complement strand
GGGGGGGTGCTGCGGCGGGGGGGGGGGGAGCATGGGGCGGGGGGTGGGGTGCCCAACCAAGCAGGAGGTTATTCCCCGTGTCGCGGCTGTAGCCCCCCATGACTTGCGGTCCCCGGCAGGCTAAAGGGCAGCGGCCGCGGCGAAGGACCGCCGCGCCAAAGGCGCGGCGCCGGGCCCAACGGGAAAAAAGGGGCCCCACCCCTTGATGACGGGCGGGAGCCTTTGCTTTTTTACTGTCGCCTCAGAGTTCCGTGCGCATATGCCAAAGCTCGGGGAACAGCTCAACCTCCAGCATCCGTTTCAGGTAGCTGACGCCGCCGGTGCCGCCGGTGCCGCGCTTGAAGCCGATGACGCGCTCCACCGTGGTCACATGGTTGAACCGCCAGCGGCGGAAGTAGTCCTCGAAATCCACCAGTTTCTCGGCCAGCTCATACAGCTCCCAATGTCTCTCGGTATCGCGGTAGACTTGGGTCCAGGCCTCGGTCACCGCGGGGTGCGGCTGATAGGCTTCGCTGACATCCCGGTTCAGCACCTCATCCGGCAGCGCAACGCTCTGCGACAGCGCCTTCAGCGCCACGTCATAGAGCGAGGGCTGTGCCAATTCCGCTTCCAGCAATGCCAGGACGTCGGGCCGGTGCGCATGCGGGCGCAGCATCGCCTTGTTGCGGTTGCCCAGCATGAACTCGATCTGCCGGTACTGGTGCGACTGAAAGCCCGAGCTTTGCCCCAATTCGTCACGGAAGGCGGTGTAGTCCGACGGCGTCATCGTGCGCAGAACGTCCCAGGCGGAGTTCAGCTGCTCGAATATCCGGGCCACACGGGCCAGCATTTTGAAGGCCTGATGCGCCTTGCCGGTCAGAAGCCGTTCGCGTGCGGCGGTCAACTCGTGAATGGCCAGCCGCATCCACAGTTCGGAGGTCTGATGCTGGATGATGAACAGCATCTCGTCATGGGTATTGGTCCAGGTCTTCTGCGCGTTCAGCAGCATGTCCAGCGACAGGTAGTCGCCATAGGACATGCGCCCGTCAAAGGACATCTGGGCGCCTTCATCGGCGGGATCATAGGGTTGGGTCATCGGATCATTCCTTTTCCTGAGTATATCACGGCTTAGGGAAAAGAATGGTTTCTCCGGTTCAGGGTGCCGCATTGGGCCAGGCGGCGCCACAGCGCAACCCAGCCCGCCGGACGGCAGAGCGGCACGTGATATGAGCGGGTCAGACGCATCAGGTGACGGCGTTGCGGGTTTTGTATTCGGCGCGGTCCCACAAGGCGTTGGCCATCACGTCCTCCATGATCGCGACCGCGGCCCGCACATCACCTTCGTCGATGTAAAGGGGCGTGAAGCCGAACCGCATGATGTCCGGTGCGCGGAAGTCGCCGATCACACCCCGGTCGATCAATGCCTGCATGGCGGCATAGCCTTCGCGGAAGCGGAAAGACACCTGGCTGCCGCGCCGGGCAGCGTCGCGCGGGGAGGCAAGCTCAAGGCCCATGCATTTGTCCTCAACCTCGGAGATGAACAGGTCGCACAGCTCAATGGACTTGGCGCGCACAGCATTCATGTCGGCCATGTCCCAAATGTCCATCGCAGCCTCCAGCGAGGTCAGCTGGATGACCGGCGGTGTGCCGACGCGCATCCGGTCGATGCCTTGGCCCGGCCGGTAGTCGAGGTCAAAAGCAAAAGGCGCCTCATGCCCCAGCCAGCCCGACAGCGCCGGGCGGGCAGTCTCTGCATGGCGCGGCGCGACATAGATGAAGGCCGGGGCGCCGGGGCCGCCATTGAGGTATTTGTAGCTGCAGCCTACTGCGAAATCCGCCTCGCAGCCTGCCAGGTCTACCGGCACCGCACCGGCGGAATGGGCCAAATCCCAGACCGTTAGCACGCCGTTTGCATGGGCCTTGGCGGTCAGCGCCTTCATGTTGTGTTTGCGGCCCGAGCGGTAGTCCACTTCGGTGATCATCAGCACCGCGATGTCTTCGGTGATATTTTCTTCCACCGCTTCCGGGTCCACCACCCGCAGCTCGTAATCCGGTCCCAGGGATTTCAGCAGCCCGTCCGCGATATAGAGGTCGGATGGGAAATTGCCGTTGTCCGACAGCACGACCTTGCGGCCCGGGTTCAGCTCCAGCGCCGAGGCCACGGCTTGGTAGACCTTGATCGACAGCGTGTCGCCCATGATTACATGGCCGGTCTCGGCGCCGATCAGGCGGCCGACCCGGTCACCCAGATCCTTGGACTTTTGCATCCAGCCGGCCTTGTTCCAGCCGGTGATCAGCATTTGCCCCCATTCATCCTTCATCATCTTGCTGACACGCTCAGTGGCGGCGCGGGGCAGGGGGCCCAGCGAGTTGCCGTCCAGATAGATCACCCCTTCGGGCAGGTCGAACATCGCCTTGGTTGCGGCAAAATCGGTCATGGGGGCCTCGCGTCTGATGGGTATTTCAAGCTTAAAGCTTTTTGTTTGCTATCCGATCCAAATGCGTCTGTCCAGAGCCGGCTAGGTTCACGACTGCCGTTGTGCGGGCTGGGGGTCCGGGATGCCGACCTCGGCGCGCTTCCTTTTTGACAGCTTCGCGGTCACCATCTGGTAGGAGAGGGTGATCTGCTCTTTCAGCTCTGCGTCCGTAAGCCCGTCGTCGTCAAACTGCTGCAGCCACTTCATGCCGCGCGAGGCCAGATAAGGCGCTGGGCGGACCCCGGGGCGTTCCTGCAGAACTTCATAGGCGATCTCGCCGGCCTTGAAGGTGAAGGCATCCTTCCCATCAGCCCAGCCGCAGACCGCAAACAGCTTGCCGCCTGCCTTCCAGACGTCGGAGTTGCCCCATTGCACCACATGTTCCGCCGCCGGAAATGTGGCGCAGAAAGTGTTGAATTCCTTGCGGTCCATCACGTCTGCCCGCCTGCGATTTCGATGCATTGGCCGTTAATGGACTGAGATCCCGGCCCGCACAGCCACAGAGAAGCGGCAGCCACTTCTTCGGGTTCTATCAGGCGTTTGTGCCGGTTGGCGTTTACCATCACATCCAGCGCCTCTACTGCACTCATGCCGGCGCGCTGGGCGATCGAGGTGATGTTGCGCTCGACAATCGGAGTGTCGACGTAACCGGGGCAGAGGGCGTTGAAGGTAAACGGCGTGCCCATGTAGTCCTCGCTGAGTGCCCGGGTCAGGCCGACCAGCCCGTGTTTGCTGGCGGTATAGCAGGCGCCGCCTTTGAGACCCCGGAGCCCGGCAATCGAGGACACCGTGATCACCCGGCCCCAATCGGTCTGCCGCATTGACTTGAAGCATTCCCGGATGGTTAGAAAGGCACCGTCCAGGTTGGTCGCCATCATGTCGCGCCAGAATGCCATCGAGGTCTTGTGCAGCGCGGCGCCCTCGGCAATGCCCGCGTTTGCGACGCAAATCTGGATTGGGCCGCGGGCCTCCACTGCGGCGTCCACCTTGGCGGCGACGTCGTTCTCGTCGCGGACATCCATGACCAGCGGGTGCAGCCCCTCCGTTGCGGCCTCCTCAAGCACCTCTTGCCTGCGCCCGGTGATGGTGACTTGTGCGCCTTCAGCAGCCAGAGCCTGAGCTATTGCAAGCCCGATGCCGGTGCCGCCGCCTGTGACCAGCGCATGTTTGCCCTTCAAACTCATGACCTCCGCCTCCCTGTTTTGCCAGTCAGCCTATCCGGGCAGAGGCACCTGGCAACCCCGCCGTGCCGTCACGCCGCGTGGATCAGGCGTTTACAGTTATATTCGCATGTGTGAATGTTGCGGCAAACGATCAGGGAGAGATCCGATGAAAGCCATTGCCGCCGCTGCCTTGCTGCTGCCCTTTGCCGCCATTGCCAGCGAAGACATTGCCGACCAATACCCGCAGTCCGAACTCTACTCCAAACCGGTTGAAGTCATTCCAAACGTCTTCTCAGCCATCGGTGCAACTGCACCGCCGACTTATGAGAACGCGGGCCATAACAACAACTTGTCTTTCATTGTGACTTCTGAAGGTGTGGTGGTCGTGAACTCCGGCGCTTCGGATGCGCTCGCGGAAGCCTTGCATGAGGAAATCAAGCGGGTGACTGACCAGCCGGTGGTGCTGGTGATCAACGAAAACGGACAGGGTCACGCGATGCTGGGCAACGGCTATTGGCGGGACCAGGGCGTGGATGTGCTGGCCCATGCCGAGGCCATTGCTGAAACGCAGGAGAACAGCGACATGATCCTGCAGCGCATGCGCGGCTACAACAGGGACCGGGCGGGGGAGACACGTGTCGAACACGCCAATATGTCTTTTGAAGACCGCTATGATCTGACGCTGGGCGGGGTGGACATGCAGGTGCTGCATCTTGGCCCGGCGCATGATCCCGGCGACATACAGGTTTGGATTCCCGAGTGGGACCTGCTGATCGCCGGCGACATCGCCTTTCATGAGCGGATGCTGCCGGTCTTCCCGCACACCTGCACCAAATGCTGGGTTGAGACCTGGCAGGAGAAGCTGGAACCCCTCAATCCGGCCTATGTTATCCCCGGTCACGGCCACCCGACCAATTTGCCGCAGGTGCGCCGTTACACGCTCGACTATCTGGTCGACCTCAGGGGCAAGATCGGCGCCCATATCGAGGCAGGCGGGGATCTCGCAAGCTCCTATTATGTTGACCAGGAGAGGTGGAAGAGCCTCGACACCTTCGAGGAACTGGCAACCAAGAACGCGGGCCGGGTTTTCGAGGAAATGGAGTGGGAATAAGGCTCTGCGGCCTCGGTACACATAAATATACTTAGGCTTTCGGAGGATTTTGTGCAGGATCGTGCCGCAAGCCGGGACAGATTCGCCGTTTATGCGGCATCAGGGGCAATTTGTCCTTTATTTTCAGTCTTGGCTGAAGGGGGGTGGACGGCCCGGCTGGATGAGGAAAGACTGCCCGCGATGTGCGTGATTTCAGGACATAATCTGCAAGAGGGCAGGGCGTGATGCGGTGGCTGGATGTGCCGCCCGCCTGGCTGGCGGGCTGTGTTCTGATTGCCTGGCAGCAGGCGAAACATGCCGCAATCGGGCTGTCCTTCGGCGGCGCCTGGGCGGATTTCCTGGGCGGCATTCTGCTGGGCGGGGGTATTCTGCTGGCGCTTCTCGCGGTCAGCGAAATGCGACGGCAGAAAACTACTGTGATACCGCATCAGACCCCCAGCCGCCTGGTGCAATCGGGAATCTTCAGCCGTTCGCGCAATCCGATCTATTTGGGCGATGTGCTGATCCTCGCGGGCCTCATTCTGTGGTTCGATGCGGTGCTGTCGCTGCCGCTGATCCCGGTATTCCTTTGGCTGCTGGAGAAGCGGTTTGTGATTCCGGAGGAGAACCGGATGCGGCGCACGTTCCGGGCCGATTGGGCACGTTACGAAAAGAAGGTGCGCCGCTGGATGTGATGTCAATGCGGCGTTGCGGCGTAAAATTGCGGCGATGCGGCAAAATCCTTGCGCAATAATGTTGCGCGTTGTAATGGAAATTATTGTGATCCGTACCTGGGCACTGCTGGCACGGGCAAGACGAGGGGGACCTACAGGGTGAAAATAGGAACACCAAAAGAAACATTTGCGGGTGAGAACCGGGTCGGTATGACGCCGGATTCCGCCAAGCAGCTGCAGAAACTGGGCTACGATTGCGCGATCGAGACCGGGGCCGGGGCGGCGGCAGGCTTTTCCGATGCGGCCTATGAGGCAGCAGGAGTCGAGATCCTCAAGACTCCGGCAGCGCTGTGGAAGGCTTCGGACATTGTCGCCAAGGTGCGCCAGCCGGATGTGACCGAGCTGAAGCGGCTCACCAAGGGCAAGACGCTGATCTCCTTCTTCAACCCGGCAGGGAATGAAGAGGGCATGGAGCTGGCCAAGTCCAAGGGCGCCAATGTGATCGCCATGGAAATGGTGCCGCGTATTTCGCGGGCGCAGAAGATGGACGCGCTGTCGTCGATGGCCAATATCGCGGGCTATCGGGCCGTGATTGAGGCAGGCAACAATTTCGGCCGCTTCTTCACCGGCCAAATCACCGCGGCGGGCAAAGTGCCGCCGGCCAAGGTTCTGGTGGTTGGCGCCGGTGTTGCCGGCCTGGCGGCCATCGGCACCTCAACTTCGCTTGGCGCTGTGACCTACGCCTTCGATGTGCGCCCCGAAGTGGCCGAGCAGGTCGAGTCGATGGGCGCAGAGTTTGTCTATCTGGACTTCGAGGAAGAGCAGCAGGACGGCGCCGCCACCGGCGGCTATGCCTCTGTATCCAGCCCGGAATTCCGCGAAGCGCAGCTGGCCAAGTTCCGCGAACTGGCACCGGAGGTGGACATCGTCATCACCACCGCGCTGATCCCCAACCGCGACGCGCCCAAGCTGTGGCTGGCGGACATGATCGCGGCGATGAAGCCGGGTTCGGTCATCGTCGACCTCGCGGCCGAGCGCGGCGGCAATGCCGAAGGCACCGTGGCGGATGAGAAAGTCGTCACCGAGAACGGCGTCACCATCATCGGCTACACCGACTTCCCGTCCCGCATGGCGGCGCAGTCGTCGAGCCTTTATGCCACCAACATCCGCCACATGATGGCCGACCTCACGCCGGAGAAAGACGGCCAGGTCAACCACGACATGGAGGACGACGTGATCCGCGGCGCCACCGTGGCGTTTGAGGGCGAAATCACCTTCCCGCCGCCGCCGCCCAAGGTGCAGGCGATCGCGGCCAAGCCGAAGGAAACCGTGCCGGAACTGACCCCGGAGGAAAAACGGGCGCAGGAGGTTGAAGCCTTCAAGGCTCAGACCAAAAGCCAGGTCTCGATGCTGGTCGGCGGCGGCGCGCTCCTGCTGCTGGTGGGGCTGTTTGCGCCCGCGAGCTTCATGCAGCATTTCATCGTCTTTGCGCTGTCGTGCTTTGTCGGCTTCCAGGTGATCTGGGGTGTCGCGCACTCGCTGCATACGCCCTTGATGGCGGTCACCAACGCGATCTCCTCAATCATCATCCTGGGGGCCTTGATGCAGATCGGCTCGGGATCCTTCCTGGTGATCCTCTTGGCGGCGCTTTCGGTCTTCATGGCCGGGATCAACATCTTCGGCGGCTTCCTCGTCACCCGGCGCATGCTCGCCATGTTCCAGAAATCTTAAGAGCGGGGACGGATTTATGATTGGTTTCACCACCGCCGCCTATGTTGTTGCGGCTGTTCTCTTCATCCTGTCCCTGGGCGGGCTTTCGAACCAGGAAAGCGCCAAACGCGCGGTCTGGTACGGCATTGCCGGCATGGGGCTGGCGGTTTTCGCCACCCTGATCGGCCCGGGCTCCGGCCTGTGGCTGCTGTCGCTGATCCTGATCGCCGGCGGCGGCATCATCGGCACCTATGTGGCCAAGAAGGTCCAGATGACCGAGATGCCGCAACTGGTTGCCGCCATGCACTCGCTGGTCGGCCTGGCGGCGGTCTTTGTGGGCTTCATCGCCCATTTTGAGATCGGCAATGTGGCCGCAGCTGCCAGCACCGATGATCTGGGGTCTTTCGCGAAGCTGATTGCCAAGAAGAGCCCGGCGGAAATCGCCTTCCTTCGCGTCGAGCTGTTCCTCGGTATCTTCATCGGTGCGATCACCTTCACCGGCTCCGTGATTGCCTTTGGCAAACTGGCCGGC
>JBFOLS010000784.1:0-3656 GCA_040830225.1 Leisingera sp. | reverse complement strand
CGTATCAGCGCCGGTCAAGACTACAAGCTGACGCCGCAGCGCTCAATCGGTGCCCGCCTCCAAGGTGACCGGCAGTTCGGCGTCAGGGCCAATGACCTTGATACATTACGTGGGGATTTGTCCTACAGCGTCCGTCTGCAGTCCGGCCTGAATGTCTCTAGCAACCTGTCTGCGGCTTATTCCTCATCAGCCGACAAACCTTCCGAGTATTCGGAATTGAGCCTGCGGACTCACCTCACTTTGCCAAAGCCTATTCTTGGCGCAACAGCGCGCTTTGGCCTGTCCGCCCGCAGACGGGATTATGACAGTGTGTCCATGGCGTTAGGCGGCGGCAGCCGGCAAGACGATAAACTCTCAGCGGATTTCTCACTGACCTTCAAGCAGATAGACTATTACGGGTTCAATCCGACTTTGAGGATTTCCGGGTCCACCACGGACAGCAATATCAACTTGTACAAGTCCAACAGGTTCGGACTGAATATCGGTATTCAATCCGCATTCTAACTCCTCTCGACTTCCCCGGAGCGGCAGTTAATCTGCACCCTGAACTTGCGCATTCAGGAGACCGCCATGCCCCTCACCTACCTGCACACCATGGTCCGGGTGAAAGACCTGGAAAAATCGATGGCTTTCTACGGGCTTCTGGGCCTCAAACAGACCCGCCGCTGGGACTATGAGGCGGGCCGCTTCACCCTGGTCTTCATGGCCCCTCCTGGTCAGGAGGAGACGCCGCTGGAGCTGACCTACAATTGGGACGGCGACGAGGGGCTGCCCGGCGACAGCCGCCATTTCGGCCATCTCGCCTATGGGGTGGATGACATCTATGCCGCCTGCCAGCACCTGATGGACAATGGCGTCACTATCAACCGGCCGCCGCGCGACGGCCGCATGGCCTTTGTCCGGTCCCCCGACAATGTGTCGATCGAGCTGCTGCAGAACGGTGAGCCGCTGGCCCCGGCAGAGCCCTGGGCCAGCATGGAAAACACCGGCCACTGGTAAAGCCTGCCGCATCCGCACCGCGCAAAACTGTTGAGGGAAACTTCTGCCAAGAAACCTTGGGGGCGGTACAGGGATAAGCCGCTTCACCGCCTGCCCCGCTGCTGCAGCCAGCTCTTCAGCCAGCGGCCCCCGGTCAGGCGCGGCTTCCGGGCCGGCCGCTGAACCAGCGCCGCCGAAAGGCTGGCTCCTGCAGGCTGGAAAACCGCTGACCCCCTCCTGCCGGAACGCAGAAAACCCGGCGCAGCGCCTCTTCAGGTGCTGCCCGTTCCATGCGGCGTCTCCATCCGCTTCCTGGTTTTCTGCAAACTTCAAACCCTGTAATAAGGGCGGCCGCTTCTGCAACCTTCTGCCGTGGCCCCTTCGCCAGGTCCCAGCGCTTTACCCTTCAATACTTTCAGAGCACGGTTTCCCCTCATGCCCCTTCTGCGGCCCGCCGGTGTTTCCCCCGGACTTTTGCGGCCTGTTGCCTGCTGGGATGATTTACCCCAACCGGCGCTTCAGTAAATGTAGCGGATCTGGTCCGACCAGTAACGCTCCACGCGCTTGAGCGAGGCGGTAATGTCCTCGATCCCTTCCGACGAGATCACGTTCTTGCCTTCCAGGCCTTCCGCGTGGCGGGCAAACAGCGCCGACACGATATCGCGGATTTCGCGGCCGCGCGGGGTCAGGCGGACCCGCACCGAGCGGCGGTCGATCTCGCAGCGCTGGTGGTGCATATAGCCCATTTCGACCAGCTTCTTCAGGTTGTAGCTTACATTGCTGCCCTGATAGTAGCCGCGGGTCTTCAATTCCCCGGCGGTCACTTCATTATCCCCGATGTTAAACAGCAGCAGCGCCTGGACCGCATTGATCTCCAGCACGCCGACACGCTCAAACTCGTCCTTGATGACGTCCAGCAGCAGACGGTGGAGACGCTCGACCAGCGCCAGCGCCTCCAGATAGCCAGTCATGAACCCTTTGCGGTCTGTCTGGCCGATTGGCATTTCCATACTCATTCGCATCTCCGACTCGAATTTGCTCCTGAGGCAAGATGCCAACAATTCCCGAAAAATCAGTTAAGCCGGTATTTTATTATTTTTGGTGCGTTTGCGCTATTTCCCCGATCAGGGCGCGGAACCGTTCCTCAGGCGCGGCCTGGCCGGTAACCCATTGATACAAATCCTGATCATTCTCGTGCAGCAGCTGGTCATAAAGATCCAGCTGCGCGTCATCCATTTGCGCCAGATTGGCCGCGGCAAAGGCGGACAGGAGAATGTCCATTTCCTTGATTCCCCGGCGCATCGAGCGCATCTGCAGCCGCTTCAGCCGAACCTCGCGGGGTTCGCTCATGCGTCTGCCACGGCAGGTTCTGCCGCCTGCAGCAGATTGCGCAACTTTTTCTCCAACCGCGCGGCACGCTCAGCATTAGTGCGCATTTCGCCGCGCAGTTCGCGCAGCTCTTTCAAAATGCTGGAAAAATCACCCAGATCCACATCACCGCTGGCCGGTTCGGACATGCCTTCCCCCTCGCCGGTCAACAGCCAGGACATCGACACATTCAAAACGCCCGCCAGCATCGTCAGCTTGTTGGCGCGCGGCTCGGACAGGTCCTGTTCCCAGCCCGTCAGCGTTGCTTTCTTGATACCCAGCCGGCGCGCCAGCTGGGCCTGGCTCATGCCTGCCGCTTCACGGGCTGCAGCTACACGGTCGCCGAAAGTTGCTGCATCGGGGCCATACCAATCAGTGCTCTGCTCAGTCATTGCCAATTCTCCCATTTCCGTTTCCAACGCAGCTTGATCGCTGTTTAGCCGCACCCTATGACAGTTGTGACAAACATACAAACAGGGGCAGCCCCAATGTCTTTCCTCTCGGAGACTCTTTCCCGCGTCAAACCGTCGCCGACCATTGCCATGACTGCAAAAGCGGCCGAATTGAAGGCCTCGGGACGTGACGTCATCGGCCTTTCCGCCGGTGAGCCGGACTTCGACACGCCGCAGAACATCAAAGACGCGGCCGTCGCAGCGATCGCCGCGGGCAAGACAAAATACACTGCCCCCGACGGCATCCCGGAACTGAAGCAGGCCGTCTGCGCCAAGATGAAGCGAGACCACGGGCTGGAATACACGCCCGCGCAGGTCTCGGTCGGCACCGGCGGCAAGCAGACGCTCTACAACGCGCTGATGGCCACCCTGAATGAGGGCGACGAGGTGGTGATCCCCGCGCCGTATTGGGTCTCCTATCCGGACATGGTGCTGCTGGCCGGCGGCACCCCGGTCATTGCCGAGACCTCGATCCAGACCAGTTTCAAGCTGACTGCCGATCAGCTGGAGGCGGCGATCACACCCAAGACCAAGTGGTTCATCTTCAACTCGCCCTCGAACCCGACCGGCGCGGGCTACAGCAAGGCTGAGCTGAAAGAACTGACCGATGTTCTGCTGCGCCACCCGCATGTCTGGGTGATGACCGACGACATGTACGAGCACCTTGCTTATGACGGGTTTGAATTCTGCACCCCCGCCCAGGTGGAGCCGCAGCTTTATGACCGCACCCTTACCTGCAATGGCGTCTCCAAGGCCTACGCCATGACCGGCTGGCGCATCGGCTATGCGGCCGGTCCGGAAAAGCTGATCGCCGCCATGCGCAAGGTGCAGTCGCAGTCCACCTCCAACCCCTGCTCT
>JBFOLS010000783.1:0-4139 GCA_040830225.1 Leisingera sp. | reverse complement strand
CGGCGGCGGCCGCAATGCTGTTCCAGAAGGCTCTCAGCGGCCCGCATCCTGCCGACCCCTTTACCCTTCCGGATCAGCCGCTGACGGCAGAGGCAGGGAGTCTCAAAGGGATGCGGATTGCCTGGTCGATGGATCTTGGTTTTTTTGAAGTCGATCCCGAAGTGCGCGCCGCCACCGCCGGGGCTATCCAAACTTTGAAAGACCTTGGCGCGCAGACCGAAGAAATCCGGCTGCCCTGGGACTGGGATGTGATTCAGGCGGCTCTCACCCATCTGCGGGCATTGTTTGGAACCTCCATCGCCCCCGACAGCAACGCAGGCTGGTTCCGGATGACCCCTTATGCGCGGGAATTTGCACGCGCCGGGCTGGATGTCTCCAGCAGCGCGCATCTGGAAGCTGTTAACGTTGCGGGCCGTATGGGGCAGGAATTCGGGGCGTTAATGGAAAACTTCGATCTGCTGGTCTGCCCGACAACGGCAATTCCTGCGGTACGCGCTGACTTTGATCATTCGCAAGAACCGCTGGAGATAAACGGACAACAGGTGGAGCCGATGCTTGGCTGGGTAATGACAGCCCCCTTCAACATGCTGAGCAGTTGTCCAGTCCTGTCGCTGCCTGCGGGACGCGCAGCCTCCGGCGTGCCCATCGGCGTGCAGTTTGCCGGACAGCCCTACGATGAAAACGCAGTGTTCCGGGCCGGACTTTCCTATGAGGCCGCGCGCGGCGCCTGGTTCCGCAGCGACACGCTGCGCCCTGCCTGCAGTGCCGCAGAAACACGGCTGTCCGCCTGAGATTTTTTAACAAGACGAAAACGGCAAAACCCAGGGAGAACCACATGACACGGAAAGAGGAACATCCGGCCATCAGCCTTTTTGCAGACGAATACCGCACTGGCCTTATCAACCGGCGCGAATTCCTGAGCAGAGCCACCATGCTGGGCCTGGCTGCTGCGGCCGCTTATGGGGCGATCGGGCTGGTGGCGCCGGACAAGGCACAGGCAGCGCCTGCCATGGGTGGCACATTGCGGATAAACATGGAAACCAAGCCGCTGAAGGATCCGCGCCTTTGGGACTGGACCGAATATGCCAACTTCTGCCGGGGCTGGCTTGATTACCTGACTGTGTTCAACCGCGACGGCACGGTGACGGGCAGTCTGATTGAACGCTGGGAGGCAAGCGAAGACGCAACGCGCTATACGCTGCATCTGCGACGCGGCGTGACCTGGAACAACGGGGATGCCTTCACCGCCGAGGATGTGCTTCACAATCTGACCCGCTGGGCCGACGGATCGGTGCCGGGCAATTCGATGGCCGGCCGGGTTGCCGCGCTGCAGGACCCTGAGACCAAGGCGCTGCGCCCCGGCGCTGCCAGCATCGTCGATAAACACACACTGGAATTAAACCTGGCAACTGCCGACATTAGCCTGATGGCCAGCTTGTCGGACTATCCCGCTGCCGTCGTTCACAGAAGCTATGACGGCGGCGACCTGCTGGCCGCACCGATCGGAACCGGTGCCTATTTGCCGGAAAGCTACGATGTGGGTACGGGCGCGGTTCTGGTCCGCAATCCTGATCACGGCTACTGGCGGCCTGGGGGATGGCTGGACCGGATTGAATTCATTGATTTCGGCACAGACCAATCGGCCGTGCTGGCCGCGGCAGAGGGCGGCGAAATCGATTTAACCTATCGCACAGACGGCGATTACGCCCCGGTCCTGGAAGGCATCGGCTGGACCCAAAGCGAAGCGGTGACAGCCAATACCCTGGCGATCCGTTTCCACCAGCAGGCAGCGCCTTACGACGACGTGAATGTGCGTAGGGGGATCCAGAAAACCGTCGACAACAGCAAGATCCTTGAGCTGGGTATTGGAGGCCTTGGCCTGCCCGGGGAGAACCACCATGTCTGTCCGGTGCATCCCGACTATGCCAAGCTGGCACCGCTTGCGTCTGAACCACAGAAGGGCGCAGAAATGATCGCCGCTGCGGGCCATGCAGAGACTGAGTTCGAGATCATCTCGCTGGACACCGACTGGCAAAAGAATTCTTGCGATGCGGTGGCGGCGCAAATGCGGGACGCAGGCCTCAGCGTGAAACGGACAATACTGCCAGGAGCGACCTTCTGGAACGATTGGACCAAATATCCGTTTTCCGCCACTGAGTGGGGGCCGCGGCCATTGGGTATTCAGATCTTTGCGCTGGCCTACAGGTCCGGAGCGGCTTGGAACGAAAGCGGCTTTGCCAATCCTGAGTTTGATGCGCTGCTGGATCAGGGGCTGTCGATCGCAGATGCGGATAAACGGCGCGGCGTGATGGAGAAACTGCAGCAGATCATGCAGGATGAAGGCGTTCTGATTCAGGCCTACTGGCGGTCAGTATTCAACCATTCCAATGGAAAATTCACCAATGTATCGATCCATCCGCTGTACCAGCTGGATCTCCATGACATCCATCTGGCGTAATCATTCAGCCGTTTGGTAGCTCACAGAAAGCCGCCAGTGTTACGAGAAGCTAGGTTAAGAAAAAAGAAGCAGTGCCGCGTGCGGCACTGCACACTAACAGTTTCATGATGCTGACTTTCTCATGCATTCTGTTGAAGGGTCTTGTCAGAGGGATGACCTTGAGGAGGGCAGGGCGGTTTCGTAGCGCGGCCTCATGACCAAACGCAGCCCATTTCGCTACTTTCGAACGTCACCTGAAGTCATCCGCTTGGTGGTGATGATGTACATCCGGTTTCCTTTGTCGCTCAGGAATGTCGAAGACCTTTTGCACGAACGCGGCATCGATGTGAGCTATGAATCCGTTCGTTTCTGGTGGCAGCGGTTCGGGCCGAAATTTGCTGCCGAGATACGTCGGAAACGCGTTCAATGCATGCGCGGGCATTGTCAGAGGAAACTGGCTTGAGACAGGCTGGGCAGTCACATAGCCTCGCGGGATGACTAAACACTCACCGTTTCGCTACTTCAAAACCAGTCCCGAGATCATCCGTCTTGCTGTGATGTTGTACGTCCGTTTCCCTCTGTCGCTTTGCAATGTGGAGGATCTCCTGCACGAGCGCGGTGTCGATGTCAGCCACGAAGCGGTTCGATACTGGTGGCACCGGTTTGGTCCGGTGTTCGCATCTGAGATCAGAAAACGGCGCATTTCCGGCATGAAGTCGAGCCAGTGGCGCTGGCACCTGGATGAGATGTTTGTGAAGGTCAACGGCGAGCGGCATTACCTTTGGCGCGCTGTCGATCACGAGGGCGAGGTCCTGGAGAGCTTCGTCACGAAGAGGCGAGACAAGAAGGCGGCGCTAAAATTTCTAAGGAAAGCAATGCGCAAGCACGGTCGACCCAATGCGATTGTCACCGATAGGCTGCGGTCCTACGGGGCGGCGCTGAAGGAACTTGGGGCTGCGGGTATTCAGGAAACTGGGCGCTGGTTGAACAATCGCGTTGAGAACTCACATCTCCCGTTTCGACGACGAGAACGGGCCATGCTGCGTTTTCGGCGCGTGCCAAGTTTGCAGAAATTCGCCGCCGTCCATGCTTCAGTCTACAACCTCTTCAATTCGGAGCGCAGCCTCTACTCCAGGCCAAAATTTAAACAGAACCGTACCGCTGCTCTCTCCGAATGGCTGTCTCTGCGCGGAATAAGGGTAGCCATACTGTCCTTGCAGAGACGAGTCCGAATTAGTCTGCCAGCACCAGATTGCCTGGTTCGGGTCTTCGAAATCCGAGGACGGCAAAACCCGCTGCGGCCTGCTGACCACGGATTGTGTGTTGCGGGATGGTGCATTGCGCGATTTGCGCGACGGGCGCCATGCCCACGACCTCGTATTGGAAGCCGCCACCGTTGCATCCTTGCGGGACGCGGTGGAGGCCGGGTTTTGTCAGGCGTTCCTTCCAACCTCGATGGCCGAGGGGTTTTCGCGCGCTCAGTCAAGTGAACCCTGCTCCACATTGCAATTGACTTTCTGCCTGATCACCGGCCCACGGTTCGACGATGGCATTGCCGCTCAGGTGGCCCGAAAATTTAGAAAGGTCATGTAAGCGGCCATATGAAACGCAGAGCGCGCGACGTGGAAGAGCCGTCGTCAGCAGTGTTTTAGTCGGCTTCCGGAGCTTCGCCGCCGTCCGTGCAGACCACAGAATCCGGCTG
>JBFOLS010000782.1:0-2079 GCA_040830225.1 Leisingera sp. | reverse complement strand
GGTGCCCTCCATGTCGGACTTCCGCCCGCTCAGAAGCGCCACGCACGGCCCCGGCCCTTCGCTCTTGTGATAGGCGATCCGGCTCCCCTGGGAGGTGTCGAGATACGAGGTGGCGTGCATGTCTTTGGTCTCCTGTCCTTTTCCTCAAGATGTGGCACGGCTGCGCCTGTCCCGCAAGCGGCTGAACTGCCCCTTGCCAGCGCCCGGTCCGCTTCCTTATGGTCGCCGAAATTTTGCAGGGGCTGCAGAGCATGTTCAAATTTCTCAAAGGCCTAGTTCTGGCCGCGGTGTCCGCCGCTGTGGCGCTGGCCGCGGCCTGGGCAGCGCTGGCGCTGTGGTACAGGCTGCCGTTCGACACCCTGCCGCGCACCGCATTGGCAGCTGGCTTCGGCGTTCTCGGCCTTACGGTCATCGCAGGCCAGTTCCGCCAGCGCGCCCTGCGCGCGCTCACCACCTTCACCCTGGCCCTCGCAGCCGTGATCCTGTGGTGGTCCACTCTCGCGCCGCCCGCCGAAGGGGATTGGTCGCCCGACGTTGCCCGTCAGGTAACCGGCCGCATCGAAGGAGACATCCTCACCCTCACCGACGTGCGCAATTTCTCCTGGCAGACCCCCGAAAACTATACCGAAAACTGGGAGACCCGCAGCTACGATCTGACCCGGCTCCAGACGGTCGACCTGTTCATGTCCTACTGGGCCGGCCCGCAAATGGCGCATATGATCGTCAGCTTCGGATTTGAAGGCGGCGATCAGATTGCCTGGTCCGTTGAGGTCCGCCGCAAACGCGGCGGCAGCTTCTCCGCCATTGCCGACCTGTTCAGGTCCAACACCCTGTCCATCATCGCTGCAGACGAGCGCGACCTGATCGGCACCCGCACCAATGCCCGCGGCGAAAATGTGCAATTGTTCCGCACCGGTGTCAGCCAGGACAGCGCCCGCGCGCTGCTGCTGCTCTACACCGACGCCGCCAACCGCCTCGCCGCCCGCCCGCAATGGTACAACTCGCTCACCTCCAACTGCACCACCGTGGTGATGGACCTGATCCGCAGCTTTGCCGAGGATGTGCCGCTCGACTGGCGGGTGCTGGCGAACGGCTACCTGCCGGACTACGCTTGGGACCAGGGCGTTCTGGACCAGTTGCACAGCATTGAAGAGCTGCGCGCGCTTGGCAGCATCACCCCCATCGCCCGGGCCCACGGCGTCACCCCGGACTTTTCCGCCGTAATCCGGGAAGGCGTGCCTTCTCCCGCAGCAAACTGATCCTGCTTCTTTCTGGTTGGAAATACTCGGGGGGAGGCGCCCCAGGCGCCGGGGGCGAAGCCCCTTCTTGACAGCCGCCGCTGCACCTGCGAAAGCAGCCACACAACATAACCCGCAACCGGGCGTTCAGTGGGCGCCAAACCGACGAGGAGCAGCCAGCAGATGGCCGAAATCTCTCTCACCTTCCCCGATGGCAATGCACGATCCTTTGACGCAGGCATCACCCCTGCGCAGGTGGCGTCCAGCATTTCCACCTCACTGGCCAAAAAGGCCATCTCCGCCACCGTGAACGGTCAGCACTGGGACCTGCAGTGGCCGATCGACGCCGATGCCTCCATCGCCATCCACACCATGAAGGACGAGGCTCAGGCCAATGAGCTGATCCGCCACGACCTGGCCCATGTCATGGCGCGCGCGGTGCAGGAAATCTGGCCCGATACCAAGGTCACCATCGGCCCGGTCATCGAAAACGGCTGGTACTACGACTTCGACCGCGCCGAGCCCTTCACCCCCGAAGACCTCGGCACCATCGAGAAGAAGATGAAGGAAATCATCAACAAGCGTGATGAGGTCCGCACTGAGGTGTGGGAGCGCGGCCGCGCGATCCAGCATTACACCGATAATAATGAGCCGTACAAAGTCGAGCTGATCGAAAGCATCCCAGGCGACGAACCGCTGCGGATGTACTGGCACGGCGACTGGCAGGACCTCTGCCGCGGCCCGCACCTGCAGCACACCGGCCAGCTGCCGGGCGATGCCTTCAAGCTGATGTCGATTGCCGGCGCCTACTGGCGCGGCGACAGCGACCGCGCGATGCTGC
>JBFOLS010000781.1:0-2165 GCA_040830225.1 Leisingera sp. | reverse complement strand
TCATAAATGCCGGAGCCGCCGATCACGGCGATCATGGTTTCATGGGGTTCTGAAATGGTCACGTCCTGCCCTCCTGTTGCTGCTGACCCCGGATATGCGCAAGCGGAGCGGGATTTGGCAAGAGCGGGGCGGTAAACAGGGGGTGACATGGGTGCACCACCTGTGCACCCCCTGTGCAGCGGGCGGGTGCCGCACAGGCGGGACATGAGTATTTGGGGAAAGATGAAAGAGCGGGGGGGGCTATTCGCGCCGGATGATCCCGGTGAGTGCGGCGGCACCAAGGGCGGTGACGATCCAGCCCGCCAGTGTGAAGAGCCAGCGCGCCCACCAAAGGAACACGCCGGCAGGGCCGCGGGTGGTAGAGGGCGCCCAAGCGTCAGTTTGGCCAAAGTCGATGATAGGAACGACAACGTCAGCGGCATAAGCGAGCGGGCTGAAGCTTTCGCAGTCGCGGCGAGGGATGGTTTGGTTGCTCCAATGGCCGGCGGGATGGGCGGGCTTGGGTGTTTTGCCACGGCTGTCATAGGACGCCCATTCGGGCGAGGTCAGGACTATGCTGGAATTCGGGGCAAATCCGCCTGCGTGCCAGGCGGCAAGTGTGGCAAACCAGAACGCGGTGATCAGGCCCGCGAGCACGCCAAGGCTGCGAAAGGGCTTGCGCCCATAGCCGACCGTTACCCGCTGCAGCCAGTCTGATGCGTAATCGGTGGCAAGGAGGATGTATTTGGCGGTGCGCAGGCCAAGCGATGGGGTGATGTTGCGGAGATCAGCAATCTCTTGCCTTAGTTGTCTTCGGCGCTCCGCCCCCAGTTTCTTTTCCAGCACATAAAGCACTTCGCGGGCATCTGCCTCATGCCCCATATCGTGCAGCACCTTGGCGAGTTGTTTGTAGGGCTGGGGGAAGAATTCCCCCTTCCAGCGGTCGCCCCGGGCCAGCCAGTTGAGCCGGGTGCGGGCATCGGTGGCACCGTGAAGGCGGTGATAGGTGAAGCCGTCCAGGATGAGGTGCCCACTGTCCGGCCAGCATTCAGGATCATCTGCCAAGCTACCGCAGTATGCAGCGTTGAGGTTTACGGCCCCTTGCACAGTTACCTGATCGCGAAAGAGAAAGCCTTGGCCAATAACCGCGTTCTGGAGGTTCAGCGCCATTCCGTCCTTATTCTGGAACTCTGCGCCTTCGCAATCCAATTGCCCGCCGGTTTTGAGGCCATTCAGATCCGCCGCGCCGAGGATTTTTACAGAGTCGAGGGACAGGGTTCGGCCAATATCTGCGTCCTGGAGGTTCAGCGCCGTCCCGTTCTGGTTTTGGAACTCTGTACCGTCGCAGTTCAGCTGCCCGCCGACCTTAAGTCCGGCAGCGTTAAGAAGCGGCAGTTTGCAGGAACGCAGCCGGAAGTTTTTCAATGCGTTGCATCTGTTGGCGTGGATGCCTTTCTGGAACCGGCAATTGTGCAGCAGCATGTTGTTGCGGATTTCGCAATCCGTCAGATCCAATTCACCGCTGATCAGCGCCCCTTCCAGCATAACGCCAACTTCGGTGACTTGACTGCTGTCGCAGCCACCGCGCAGGAGGAAGCGCAGCACATCGGCGCGGATGTGGCGGTCAGCGGGCAGCGACGACCAGTCCGCTGGCTCGGGCGGGGTTTGACCCTCGGGACCGCAGTCGCAGAATTCACCGGCGACTGCGGCCTGCATCAGCTTCCGCTCCGCCTCGGTGGGTTCAATCTCGCTCCAGCTTGTAAATCGCTGCATCTTAAATCCTTCAAACCGAATAGGGGGATCATCGGCGGCTTGGGGTGTGTTTTCAAGGCGGGGCGAGTACTTAAGTGGCAACAAGCGCTAAAGTATTATCCCGGCCCGTCTGAGCACAAGGTTTGCGCGCGGAAGGGTGCGGCGGGGAGGGTGGCCGCTTTGCGTCCCGCAGACGCGGTATTTCCTGCAAAACGGCCGCGCCCTTGCCCCAAAGGCTCATTTCCGCTAGGGGCGGGCGCAACAGCTTTCCTCCCGAGTACAGGTACACCTTATGAGACGCGCAGCCGTGGCTTTGCTGGCCAAGCAGATTTCCCCGCCCAATCTTTCGATCATGCAGGACGAGGGCTTTACCGTGGGCCGCGTGCGCACTGAGCTGCTATCCGGCCTGACCGTGGCGCTGGCGCTGGTGCCGG
>JBFOLS010000780.1:0-2643 GCA_040830225.1 Leisingera sp. | reverse complement strand
GAACCTGCGGCAATGGACAAGCGGTTTCAGGCGGAGTTGAGCGCAGCGGCTGAGGCACTGGCGCCAGGCAATTGGCAGAAGATGCCCTCAGGCGCGCTGCATGATGCGGCCAATATGGCTACGGTGATGCCAGCAGGTATGCTGTTTGTGCCCTCGATCGGCGGCATCAGCCACGCCTTTGATGAGGACACGGAAGAGGCGGATCTGGCGCTTGGTCTGCAAGTTCTGGATCGCGCGGCCCGGGCGCTGGCGGGGTGAGGTGCGGGCGGGGCGTGCTCCCGCCTGTTACAGGGCATTTTTGGAATGCCCCTCACAGTTGGGCCGGGCGCCGCTGGCGCGGCGCGGCTCAGGCCCGGCCGTAGCCGCGTTTGAGCATGCGGTTCCGGTGTTTGTCAGCAGCCAGCGAAGCTTCGCGCAGATTGCCGTAGATGCTGATCGCGCTTTGCCCGTTGCCGCCGGCGATGCCCCATTCGCGCAGCACGGAAACTTCGGAAAACAGGTTCATCGCCAGTTCGATGCGGTAAAACCGCGACGGGCGCGAGGGGGTTTGGCGGTAGAGCAGACAGGTGGCCATGTGCCGATTCTATGCCAAGCGATTCGCTTGGGCAAGAAACTCTATGCCAAGCCCAGAAGCGTCAGACCCAGCAGTGCAGTAGAGAGCGCCGCCACGGCAAAAGCGGCAGTGCGCAGAACAGGAATGCCAATTGCGTAGATGATGTAATGGGCGGCCATGCCTGCAAAGAAGGTGAGGCCGAGCATTCCGGGCTGCCCTTCTGCGGGCAGCACAATTGAGGCCAGAATGGCAAGCGGCGCGAAAGCGGCAAATAGCTCCACCTCGACAATATGCGCCCGGTGCGCACGCTGGGCCCAGAGAGATTGCGGCAGATCGCTGGGGCTAGGGTTGGCCATGGCGCCCATCAAACCGCGAACCACGATCCGGTCCAGAATGTAAGGTACCCAGGCCAGCGCCACCCAAAGGCCGGACAGGGCGGTAAAATACTGCAGCTGCGTCATCTTTCGCTCCCTCTGTCTGATCAGAATGAGCGTAGTGCGGAGCAGGCTTTTTTCTACTTTTGGGAGCTCAGGCCCAGTTCACATCGCCCAAGAAGATGTAGCCGGCGCCGTAGATCGTCTTGATCAGCCGCGGGTTCTTGGGATCTTCGCGCAGCTTGGTGCGCAGGCGGGAGACGCGCACGTCCATAGCCCGATCGAAGCTTTCACCGGCCGCGCCGCCAAGCGCCTCTTGCATCTGGGCGCGGGAGATCAGCCGTTTCGGGCTGTCGAGGAACAGCCGCAGAACCTCGCCTTCGGCGTGGGAAAACGGGGTTTCAGCTCCCTGGTCGTCCTCCAGCACGTAACGGTCGAAATGGGCGGTCCAGCCGGAGAAACGTGCTGTGTCGCTGGCTGGTGCCGCGGTACGCGGCCCGCTGCGCAGGCGGGCGCGGATGCGGGCGACAACCTCGGCCGGATCAAAAGGCTTGGTGATGTAGTCGTCCGCGCCGAGTTCCAGCCCCGTGACCCGGTCCTGCACTTGGGCGCGGCCGGAGATGATAATGACAGCGGCGCCCTGCTCCAGAGCCAGCCGGTGCACCAGGGCCAGCCCATCGGTATCGGGCAAGGAGAGGTCGACCAGGCAAACGTCCGGGGTGACCCGGTTCAGCGCTGCTTCGAATTCGCGGGCGCGGGCAAAGCTTTGGGTGCGGAAACCGGCGTCCTCCAGCGTGTCAGTCAGGATCTGCCGGATTTCCGGTTCGTCATCCAGGATGGTGACCAGGGGTGATGTCATGCGGCGGGCTCCGGTTTGATCAGCTCGGACAGCTGGTTCGTGGTGAAAGGTTTGCGCAAAACCGGGCCGCATTTCAATGCCTTGCGGAACAGCGGGTCGCTGACGGGGAGCGAGGTCATCAGAATGCAGGGCAGGCTGGAGCCATCGAGACGCGCAGCGAGGTCAATGCCGGTTGCCTCGCCCTCCAGCTTGATGTCCGAGAGCACCAGGGCGATGTCCGGCAGGTCGGCTGTCAGCGCGCAGGCCTCATCCACGCTGGCGGCTTCTATTACTGAATAGCCAAGGTCGATCAGCATGTCACGGAAGGCGGCGCGCAACTCCTCGCTGTCTTCGACCAAAAGCGCCATACCGCCTTGGGCGTCCGGAGCCAGGCGATAAGGCAGGCGCAACGTGACCCCAGCGCCGGAGACGCCGTTGCGGATCCGCATGTCGCCGCCGGCCAGCTTGGCCATGTCATAAACCATCGGCAGGCCAAGGCCCGAGCCTTCGCTGCCTTTGGTGGTGAAGAAAGGGTTCAGGGCCTTTTCCAGCGCTTCGGGGGAGAAGCCGGGGCCGGTGTCGGATACCGTGATCTCGACCCAGGTCTGTCCGACAGCATGAGCGCTGACGGTGATTTGGCCGGTGGTGCCGCAGGCGTCGCGGGCGTTCAGGATAAGGTTCAGCAGAGCATCCTGCAGTTTACCGCTGTCCAGTAACAACACCTCGTCCGGCATGTTGTCGAGGATGCTGAGACCGATCCCTTGCGGTAACGAAGGAGAGGCAAGTATTTTCAATTCTCCAAGCAGCGTATGGATGTCGGTGGCCTGCGGGCGCAGGGTACGCTGGCCGGTCATTTCGGCGATCCGGTTCAGAAGCCT
>JBFOLS010000779.1:0-4751 GCA_040830225.1 Leisingera sp. | reverse complement strand
TTCGCCGACCGCGAAATAGGTCAGCTTGCCGGCGTGCACGTTCAGGCCGTTCAGCAGGTGCGGGTCGTCCTCGCAGGCCTGGCGCCAGCCTTTGTTGGCCAGGTTCAGCATGAAGGGCAGGGTGGCGTTGCCCAGGGCCTGGGTCGAGGTGCGCGCCACGGCGCCCGGCATGTTGGCCACGCAGTAGTGCATGATGCCGTCGACTTCATAGATCGGCTCGGCGTGGGTGGTGGCGCGGGAGGTCTCAAAGCAGCCGCCCTGGTCAATGGCGACGTCCACCAGCACTGCGCCCGGCTTCATTTCGCTGAGCTGTGCGCGGGACACCAGTTTCGGCGCTGCGGCGCCCGGGATCAGAACCGCGCCGATCACCATGTCGGCTTCACGGACCAGCTCGGCGGTGGCGCCGGCTGTGGAGTACTGGTTCTTGAACTCGCGGCCGAAGACGTCGTCCAGATACTTCAGGCGGGTCAGCGAGCGGTCGAGGATGGTGACATCCGCGCCCATGCCTGCAGCCACCTTGGCTGCGTGGGTGCCGACAACACCGCCGCCGATCACGACAACCTTGGCCGGTGCCACGCCCGGGACGCCGCCCATCAGCACGCCGCGGCCGCCGTTGGCCTTCTGCAGGGTGTAGGCGCCGACTTGCGGTGCCAGACGGCCGGCAACTTCCGACATCGGCGCCAGCAGCGGCAGGCCGCCGCGGTCATCGGTGACGGTTTCGTAAGCGATTGCGGTACAGCCGGATTCCAGCAGGTCGTGGGTCTGCTCCGGATCGGGTGCCAGGTGCAGGTAGGTGAACAGCAGCTGGTTTTCACGCAGCATCTTGCGCTCGACCGCCTGGGGCTCTTTCACCTTCACGATCATGTCGGCGGTGGCAAAGATTTCTTCAGCGGTGTCCAGGATGACGGCACCGGCAGCACCATAGTCCTCGTCGGTGAAGCCTGCGCCCATGCCGGCGCCTTTCTGGATGACGACGTCGTGGCCGTTGTTGACGGCTTCACGGGCCGCATCCGGGGTCATGCCGACGCGGAATTCCTGGGGTTTGATCTCGGTGGGGCAGCCGATCTTCATTTGAGTGTCTCCTCCAAATTCTCTGCCTTCGAGTCTGGCGGAGCTGCGACAAAATGTGCTGCTTTTTTGGGCAGAATTAAAACATGCCTTTCGAAGAATCTTCGCGTATATAGGCAAGACACAGCAAGGATCTTCGCAAAATGTCGCTAGACGAAACAGATCGTCGCATTCTCTCGGTGCTTCAAAAGCAGGGGCGCATCTCCAACGCCGATCTGTCGGAGCGGGTGAACCTGTCGGCCTCGGCCTGCCACCGGCGGGTGCAGCGGCTGGAGGCGGAGGGGTACATCCGCGACTATGTGGCCCTGCTGGACGCGCGCAAGATGAATGTGCCGACCACGGTGTTTGTTGAGATTACCCTGTCCGGCCAGGCTGATGAAGTGCTGGATGCGTTCGAGAAGGCGGTGTCGCGGATCCCGGATGTGCTGGAGTGCCACCTGATGGCGGGGACCGCGGATTATATCCTCAAGGTGGTGGCCGAGAACACCGAGGACTTTGCCCGGATTCACCGGCAGTATCTTGCCCGGCTGCCGGGAGTGGCGCAAATGCAGTCGAGCTTTGCGCTGCGCACTGTGTTCAAGACTACGGCACTGCCGGTCTGATCAGCCTGATCCTAGTTTAAACTGGGCCGGGGTAGGTGAACAGCAGCAGGTGGATGAGGTTGAAGGCGAAGTGCATCAGCACCGGCACCCGGAATCTGCCGCTGCCCCAATAGCCCAATCCGCAGGCAAGTCCCAACAGCGTGGCGAATACAGTCACCGCGGGTCCGGCGCCGATATGGGCGAGACCGAACAGGAGGCTGGCGGCGGCGATGCCCGCGGCGGCGCCGAAGCGGCGGGTGAGGCCTTGCTGGATATAGCTGCGGAAGAAGGCTTCTTCAGCTAGGCAGGTGAGCAGCAGGTTCGACAGCATCCACAGAAGGGCCCACGCTGGCAGGCCGGGCTCAAACCGCAGAGCGCCGGCGGCTAGGGCCAGCGGGAAGAGGGCTGCGAGCAGCAGGGTTGCGGCAAGTGTGGCAGGGCGGCTGGCGGCGGCGCCGTCTTTCAGCAAGGGAGGCCAGGCCAGCAGCAGGGCAACGAACACCAGCGGCTTGTCGAGATTCAGGTGCAGGGAATAGGGGGCGCTGGCGGGACCGGATTGGACCTGATCCAGGATCAGAAGGTTATGCACGCCGGGGACAATATGCAGGCCAAGCGCCAGGCACACCAGTAGCAGGGCGGTGTGCCCGGCGATGGCGGCCGGGCCGGCAAGGCGGGGCAGCAGGGCAGCAGCACTGAGGCCGGCGATAAGCAGCGCCAGGCCCGCCGCCGTCAGATGGCTTGCAGCAAGGGCGCCGGTGGCGGCCAACGCAAGCAGGAAAAGGGCCGTGCGCCGGAGGCCGCTCCAGCCTGCGGCGAGGGCCGCCATCAGAATCAGCCAGGGCCAGATTTGCGGCAGAGTGTTCACGATAAAACTCATGAGGCGCAGATAATCAGGTCAATGCAGCGGGTTCCACCGGATTTGACGCTGGCAGACGGGGCTTTTGCGCTTGAACCTTGCCGGGAATTCCGCTTGCCTGAGAGATGGCCGCCCTTCTGCGCCATGGCTGCCGGTTTACGCCCAAAGGCGGCTGTTTGCGCAGAGCGGCATCAAACCTTTACATGCTGCATGTACAGAGCGGCGCCAGCACCAATGACCAAGGAAGGAACCCGCCCGTGACCCGCGAATTTGAGACCGCCTCGCTGGACTGGCTGGAAGCGGAGCTGCAGGACACGCTGGACGAGGATATCGAGATCGAATTCTCCGAGCCGATGCTGAGCCAGGAGATCCGCAAGATCTACCGCGCGCAGCATCCGGAAATGCTCGACCGGCAGGTCTATTTCCGCAACCTCCTGCGGCTGCAGGCGGAACTGATCAAGGTGCAGGATTGGGTGCAGCACACCGGCGCCAAGGTCTGCATCCTGTTCGAGGGCCGCGACAGCGCCGGCAAGGGCGGGGTGATCAAGCGGATCACCCAGCGGCTGGACCCGCGGGTGGCGCGGGTGGTGGCGCTGCCGGCCCCGAACCGCCGCGAGCAAAGCCAGTGGTTCTTCCAGCGCTATGTGCCGCATCTGCCCGCAGGCGGCGAGATCGTGCTGTTCGACCGCTCCTGGTATAACCGCGCGGGCGTCGAGCGGGTGATGGGCTTTGCCTCGGACGATCAGGTCGAACAATTTTTCCAGGACGTTCCGGAATTTGAGCGGATGCTGGTTCGGTCAGGGATCATCCTGCTGAAATACTGGTTCTCGATCACCGACGAGGAACAGCAGCTGCGGTTCATGATGCGGATTCACGATCCGATGAAACAGTGGAAGCTGTCGCCGATGGATCTGGAAAGCCGGATCCGCTGGGAGCAGTACACCAAGGCCAAGGAGGAGATGCTGGCGCGCACCAATATCCCCGAGGCGCCCTGGTACATCGTCGAGGGCAACGACAAAAAACGCGAGCGGCTGAACTGCATCGAGCACCTGCTGACCAAGATCCCCTATGAGGAGGTGCCGAGCGAGAAGGTGGATCTGCCGGACCGGGAGTACAACCCGGATTACGAGCGCCAGGTTCTGCCTGATGAGCTTTATGTGCCGAAGATTTACTGAGGCTTTTGCAGATGGACGAAAGGGCGCGACGGTTGGCGCGCCCTATTGGTTTCATGCCCGGTGGGGATTGGCGCTCAGAACAGGAAATCGCCCGAGTTCAGCTCCTGTGCGGTGATGCCGCTGAGCAGCAGGCTGTCGCCGTCGCTATCGGTGATCAGCAGGCCTTGGGAGGTCTGGCTGGCGTGATTGCTCATCAGGTCGCTGAAGCTGCTGATGCCGGTGGCTGCACCCAAATCAATGCGCTCGCCGCTTTTCAGCGGATCAAAATCGGTCACGGTGTCGTCGCCGCTGCTGAAGATAAACAGGTCGGCGCCGCCTTTGCCAGACAGTTTGTCGTTGCCGCTGCCACCGTCCAGGGTGTCCTTGCCGTTACCGCCGAACAGATTGTCATTGCCGGAACCGCCATTCAGATCATCCGCACCGCCATTGCCGCGCAGGGTGTCGTTGCCGTTGCCGCCGTTCAGATCGTCCGCGCCGGCTTTGCCGCTGATCTTGTCACGGCCGTCGCTGCCGCTGAGATCATCCTGGCCGCTGCTGCCGGTCAGGGTGTCATTGCCGCCCAGCCCGTCCAGGCTGCCGGCGCTGGTCAAAGTCAGGATGTCATCGCCGGATGTGGCGCCAGTGCCGCCGCCGGAGCCGCCGCCCGAACCGCCAGTGTCGAGCTGCACCGGGGCGCTGGTGCGGGCAAAGTTCTGGGTGACCATTACCGCATCCCAGCCGTTGAAATTGCCCTGCTCGATGCCGATACCGATCACCTCGACACTGGCGCTCAGGATGTTGGCGCGGTGGCCGGGGCTGTTCATCAGCGAGTTGTGCAGGTTGATAACGTCGTCGGCAAGACCTGGGGCGCCGCGCTCGCTCTGCCAGGCGATGTTCTCGGCCCAGGTCCAGCTGCCGGAAAAGACAAAACCCGCATCAGCCATCCGGTCACCCGCGCTGGAGCCGCCGGCGCCGGTGTGGGAAAACACATCCTGCTGCAGCATCCACTCGCTGTGGTCTTCTGCCGAATCGTTGAGGCGCAGTTCCAGCTGCACCGGGTTGAGCCCGCGCGACGTGCGCTCGGCGTTGATC
>JBFOLS010000778.1:0-2565 GCA_040830225.1 Leisingera sp. | reverse complement strand
GCACAGTGATGGCATTCGCGTAACGTCGCGATGACACAATTGGGTATGAAACCCCGTTAGCGCAAGAAAAATACAGAGTGACGCGGGGTTTCTTTGCTCATTCCGGCAAGACTGTGCCTAAAGCACCGTCACAACCGTGCCCAGCGGCACCCGCTCGTACAGGTCCATGACATGCTCGTTCATCATCCGGATGCAGCCGTTTGAAACCGAGTGGCCAATGGTTTGGGGCTGGTTCGTGCCATGTATCCGGAAATAGGTGTCGATCCCGTTCTGAAACAGATAAAGCGCCCGCGCGCCCAGCGGATTATCCGGCCCGCCGGGCTGGATAAACTCGTTGTCGATGAACTTGGAGTAGGCCTTGGGGTCGCGTTCGATCATCTCGTCGGTAGGGCGCCAGGTTGGCCAGACCTTCTTGCGTTCGATTACCGCGGTGCCGGTGAATTCCAGTCCGGCTTTGCCGACACCGACGCCATAGCGCATCGCCTTGCGGGTATCGGTCACGAAATAAAGATAGTAGGAACGCGGCAGCACCAGGATCTGGCCCGGGGCGAACTGCTTTTTAATCCGCACTTCCTGCGGCGTCGGATCAAAGATGTCGGGGTCCTTCTTTCGGGCCAGTGCAGGCAGCGGAAGCAATGCCGCTGCAGCGGTTCCTGTGCTGAGAAACTTCCGGCGTGTCACCATGGCCAATCTCCCGAACTCCTGTTGCCTCTCCTTGCTATCTTCCGGCGGCAGCTGCAGCCGGTCAACGGGTTTGCACGGATGGGCTGGCAAGTGTTGCACGCGCCGCCGCTGCCAGGATGCAGTCGGCGGCCCCGGTGACAGCTTTGTGATGCTCGCCCGGCTGCTCTTGCGGTACCGCGGCGGCCGTCTATATCAGGGCGGCAAAGCAACCGGAGGAACTGCCATGGGCGCCAACACACTGACCTGCCTGACCTGTGCTCAGCTGAACCGGGTGCCGGAAGAAAAGCTGGGCAAGGGCCCGAAGTGCGGCGCCTGCGGTGCGGCACTGATGCCGGGCAAGCCGGTGGATGTGGATCCCGCCACCTTGCAGAAGGCGGTGCAGAACGACGATCTGCCGCTGGTCGCGGATTTCTGGGCTCCCTGGTGCGGACCTTGCCGGTCGATGGCGCCGGAATTCTCCAAGGCTGCCAGGGCACTGGGCGGCAAAGCCCGGCTGGTCAAGCTCAATACTCAGGATCACCAGTCCACCGGTGCCCGCTACCGCATCCGCGGAATCCCCACGCTGGTGGCGTTTGAGCGCGGCAGGGAAAAGAAGCGCCAGGCCGGGGCGCTGCGCGAAAGCCAGATTGTCAGCTGGATACGGGGCTGAACAGCAGGACGAAACAGCTCAGAACAGGCCAGGGCCCAGAGTCCGCGGCGCACCGGAGGCGGCGCTGTGGCTTCCGTTGGAATGCTTCCCGGCATAGCCCGGGCGGCTGCTGCGCCAGAACAGGACCGCGAGCACGATCAGCATTAGCAGCACAGCTGTCACCGGGTAGAGCAGCAGGATCAGCCACAGCGGCCAGCCGCCAAAAACGCCGACGGCAATGGCCAGCGCCAAGCCGCCCAAGGCACCGACTGCCGCGCTTACCCAAGCCATGAAGATCCCCTTTGCCTCTGTCCCAAAGGCCAGAGTAGAAACCTGGATACGGGGAAACAACTATGCAAAGGGCTAGGTTTTTCTTCCCTGGGGTGGGGCGATTGCAATCAAATTAAACCATAAGGGGTAATTTCGGGTGGCAGGGCCTGAACCCGCTGAAAAGACTCAGGCAGTTGCCGGGCTCCGCTCAGCGTTTTGCCGACGGGCGGCGCCGTCCTGTGCCAGGCTGCGCCAGGCCAGGATCGCAATCGCCAGGACGGCCACGGCAGTACCGGCCGCCGGATAGAGCAGCAGGCTTGCCCACAGCGGCAGCCCCGCCGCGGCATAGCCCAGAACTGCAGCTGTAAAGCCTGCGATCATTCCCAGAAAGATACCTGCCCAGGCCATGGAGCCTCTCCTATCCTGTTTTGAGATAACCCGCTCAGGGTTGTGCTGCTCAACCTAATCTTCCGGTTAAGTTTGTTAGAATAAGGTTAAGATTGTGGCGGCTGGCGCCCGGCACCGTCAAAAATGCTGCGATTGGTTTATTTCGAGGTCAGCGCCACCCCGTCCTTGGCCTTGGGCATCTTGCCCTTGCCCTGCTGCAGCACATGGGCCAGCTCGTGCGCCAGAAGCTGGGAATCTTTGGCGAAGGCCGGTTTCGCCACATAGACGTTGTTGCCCATGGTAAAGGCGCGCGCCTTCAGTTCCTTGCAGACTTCCTTGGCATTGCCGCCCATATGCACCCGCACCTTGCCCAGGTTGCTGCCAAAGTGCGATTCCAGCCCTTTGCGCAGGTCGCCGGGCAGTTTCTTCTCGGTGGTGCCTTCCGGCTCGGTCTTCAGCTTCTTGCGCTTGGCCTTCCGGCCCTTGGTTGCCTCGACCTCAGCCTTCACCTCTTCCGGTTTCAGAGCCATGGGGGATCCTTTCCAACGCTTTAACCAACACATGGGCGCGGTGCGCCTGAGGTGAGGGTAGCGCAG
>JBFOLS010000777.1:0-6868 GCA_040830225.1 Leisingera sp. | reverse complement strand
GATGCGGCTGGTGTCGTCAGCATTGGCATGGCTCATGTATTTCATCAGCCAGGGCGCCAGCTTGGGCAGGTAGCCCCAGCGCATGAACAGCGGCTGGTTCGGGTCCAGCAGCATCTTCGGCGCCTTCTTCCACAGCCCCGGACCTGTCACCGGCACGATGGAGCAGGAGGCCAGAATGCCGCCGTTGCCGTGGCTGGTGCCTTCGCCCGGCCCCTTGCCGTCGATCAGGATCACCTGATGCCCGTCGCGCTGCAGTTCAATCGCGGCCGACACGCCGACAATGCCGGCGCCGATGATGGCAACGGTTTTCTTCCTCGCTGTCATGCCGCGACCTTCTTGGAGACCGCATAACGGTTCAGCTTTTCAATATCCGGCTTGGCGCCCAGGCCAGGCCCGTCCGGCACCACCACCTGGCCGTCCACCACCTGGAAAGGCGTTTCCAGAATGTCTTCCTTCAGGAAGTAGCTCGCCTGATAGAACTCACAGCCCAGCTTGATTTCTGGCGTGGCGGCAATCATGTGGGTGCCCGCCAGATGCGCCAGCCCGGCCTCGAACATGTCGCCGCCATAGGCCGACAGCCCGTTCGCCGCTGCAATCCGCGCCACCGTCTGGCCGCGGGTGAGGCCGCCGGATTTCATGATCTTGACCGAGACACCATCGCAGATGCCGTCGCGTGCGGCACGCACCATATCCTCGGGGCCAAAGACGCTCTCGTCGGCCAGCAGCGGCACATCGATCATCTCCCGCAACCGGGCCATCATGCCAAAGTGATGGAACCGCACCGGCTGTTCGATGAAATCCGGCTTGAACTCAGCCACATCACGCACCTGCGCGGGCGCATCCTCGATGCTGAGGCCCTGGTTATAGTCCACCCGCACCCGGAACTCGGGGAAATCCTTGGCAATCCGCTCCAGCCGCATGACGTCAAAGGCATGATCCTTGAAGCCGGTCTTCAGCTTGATCAGCCCGACCTTGTCGGCGCGCAGCCGGTGCAACAGGTCGATGTCCTTCTCAAAGTCCGGATCGGCAATCGAACAGCTGAGCGGAATGGTGTCGCGGCACTTGCCGCCCAGCAGCGCCCAGACCGGCGCCCCGGTGATCCGCCCGGTCAGGTCCAGCAGAGCGCTCTCCAGCGCCGCCTTGGCCTCGGTGCAATGGGCAACCGCTTTGGCCGCATCTTCCATAATCGCGGCACGGTCTGCCACCCGGCGGCCCTCCACCAGCGGGCGGATGTAGCGGTCGAGTGCCGCCAGGCTTGCCTCCGGCGTGCCGGTGAACACTGACCAGGTCGAGGCCTCGCCGTATCCTTCCGCCCCGCCTTCGCTGCGGAGGCGCACGATGATGACCTCACAGGAGCCCTCAACGGACCCGATCCCATGGTCGCGGCGCGACATCACGGGCAGCGCGAGATGCCACAAATCCATCCCGGCAATTTTTTCTTCCAGCACTTTCAACGTCCTCCCAGGTGCGAGCGGAAGGGTGCCTTGACTTGGGCATCATTACAAATACAAAGAATTAGATAGAGTATCACAAAAAATGAGGAACTGCCGATGTCCCTCCGCTTCCGTCAGCTGCAGGCGTTCCACGCGATTGTCGAAACCGGCACAGTCACCGGCGCGGCGGAGCAGCTGGGGATCTCCCAGCCCGGCATTTCCAATCTGCTCTACCAGCTGGAGCGCCAGACCCGCCTGAAACTGTTCGAACGCAGCAAAGGACGTCTGATCCCGACACCTGAGGCCGGGGTGCTGTTCCAGGAGGTCGACACTGTGGTGCGCGGCCTCGACCATGTGGCGCAGGCGGTGACCGACCTGCAGAACAAGCAGGCGGGCCAGTTGCAGGTCGCCTCGCAGCACTCCATGTCCTTTGGCTTCATGCCGGCGCTGATCGCCCGCTTTGCCCGCACCCGGCCGGACCTGTCGATCTCCTTCCAAGCGCAGTATTCTCTGAAGATCCAGGAATGGGTGATTTCGGGGCTGTTCGAGATCGGCATCTGCGAGATGCCCCTGATCCACGACGGCTTGGACGTGCATCCGATCACAGTCGAAACCCGGCTTGCAATCCCGGCGGACAGTCCTTTAGCAAAACATGACGTGCTGACGCCAGAGCTGCTGGAGGGGGTGCCCTTCATCGTTATGGGGCCTGACCACATGACTCACAGGCGCACTCGTGAGGTATTCCAGCAGGCAGGCGGTCCGCTGAAAACCCGGGTGCATTCGCATATGTTCAAGAACCTGCTGAGCTTTGTGCAGGAGGGGATGGGGGTTTCGATCCTTGATCCGTTTGTACTGGGGTATGAAAGCGGCGGCGGCTTTGTCTCCCGCCCGTTCCGGCCCCGGATCATGATGGAAATGGCCGTTATCACGTCTAAGTCACGTCCGCTGTCAGTGGTAGGGCAGGAGTTCCTGTCGCTGTTGAAGCAGGAACTGGCCCCCTATTCCGCAGGTGACGCCTAGCTAGCTCAATAATTGTATGCAGTTTCGAATTCAATATTGCGCAAGCCTGACGGCTCCCCTAGTCTGCAGCGCGGAATGAACAAATGGCGGAACGATGGCCAAACGCGAAAGCAATGTGGACCGGGTTTATGAGGCGCTGCGCCGGATGGCGGCGGATTTTGCCTTCAAGCCCGATCAGCGGATCAACGAAAGCGCGCTGTCCGAGGTGCTGGGCGCCAGCCGCACGCCGCTGCGCGAGGCACTGAACCGGCTGGTGGCCGAGGGTTTCCTGACCTTTCAGAACAACCGCGGCTTCTTCTGCCGCCCGCTGACGCCAAGCTACATCATGGACCTCTACGAGGCCCGGGTGGCGGTGGAATGCGAGGCCACGCGGCTGGCCTGCACCCGCGCCTCGGACGAGGAGATCGCCGGATTGGCAGATTACCTCAACCGGATGGAGCCGGAATATCAAAGCGCCACCGACCCCGAGGCGCTGCTGGCAATGGACGAGAGTTTCCATGCGCGTCTTGCCCAGCTCTCCGGCAACAGCGAATTGCAGCGGATCCTGAACAACCTCAACGGCCGGATCCGTTATATCCGGCTGATTGATCTCAAGCGTATGCGCGACCGGGCAGGAGGCAAGGCACCGGGCGACATCTCGGCCCACCGCCAGATTGTCGAAGGCATCGCCGCCCGCAGCACCGAGACCGCGACGGCCGCCATGCGCAGCCATATCGAAAAACGCCGGGAAGAGGCGACGGAGGCCGTCCGTATCGCCTTTTCCCAGCTCTACGTACCAGACGAATAGAAGGGCAAGCCGATGGAAAGAGGCGGAAAAACGGTCTTTGGGGCTGCGGTTGGCATCCTGATGCTGGAAACGCGCTTTCCACGCATCTATGGCGATATGGGCAACGCGATGACCTGGGACTTCCCGGTGCATTACAAGGTGGTGCGCGGCGCCAACCCTGAGAACGTGGTGCGCGGCAACCCCAAGGAATTGATTGATCTCTTTGTCGAGGCAGGCCGTGATCTCGTGGCCATGGGGGCTGACGGGATAACCACCAACTGCGGATTCCTCGCGCTGATCCAAGATGATGTCAAACAGGCGCTGGGGGTGCCGGTGGCGACGTCCTCGCTGATGCAGGTGCCGATGGTGCAGAACCTGCTGCCCGCAGGCAAACGCTGCGGGATCCTGACGATCTCAAAGGCTACCCTGACGCCAGCGCATCTGGAGGCCGCTGGTGTGCCGCTGGATACGCCGATTGCCGGCACCGACGGCGGCCGCGCCTTCACCCGCGACATCCTGGGCGACGCGGCAGAGATCGATTTCGAGGCCTGCCGCCTGGACATGATCGACGCCGCCCGGGCAATGGTCGCGGATATGCCGGACCTGGGCGCCATCGTGCTGGAGTGCACCAATATGGTCCCCTATGCCCGCGATGTGAGGAAGGCCACCGGCTTGCCGGTCTTCTCTATCCATTCCTTTGTAAGCTGGTTTCAGGCAGGCCTTTTGCCCAAGGGATTCCCGCTGGAACTGGACGATCCGCGGCTCTGATGCTTCCAGCAGTGCGACGGGAATTTATTAATAAAATCTGAAGGATAAGGTCAGGGAATCTGTCTAAATGTTTCGCGTGCGAAACATTGCGGCAGTGTTGCTGACCTTATCCTTCAGCTCAGCAGCAGCAGCCAGAACCAGACGGTGAAAATACTCGCGCCGGTGGCAATCAGCACCGAAGAAGCCGCCACTCGCTTGGCCCGTCCGTAGATATTGGCAAAGATATAGCCGTTGAAGCCTGTCGCCATTGCAGCATTCAAGACGCCTGAACGGAACAGGTCCTGCGGCAGCGCCAGTGAAGACCCCAGCACCCAGACAATCGCGGGATGGATCATCAGCGAGGTAAAGCAGACAAACAGGATCGCGCGCAGGTCGCCTTCGGGCCGGTATTTCACCAGAACCCCGCCAAGGGCAAACAGCGCGCAGGGCAGGGCTGCCCGGATAATCAGCGACAGCGCTTCATCCACGACCAAGGGAATGGTCAGCCCGGACAGGTTCACGGCAAACCCCAGCGCAATCCCAAGGATCAGCACGTTGCGGAACATTGCGTTCAGCACGGACACAGCGGTCTTGATCCCGCCCGCGCCGCGGTTGCGCACGAATTCCATGACGGTGATGCCGACGCCGTAGCAGAACGGCGAGTGGAAGGCGATGATCGCATAATTGCCCGTGAGGTTCTCCGGGCCGAAAGCACGTTCGGTGATCGGCAGTCCCAGCAGCACCGAGTTGGAGAACAGGCAGCAAAAGCCGATGGCGATGCAATCCTCCCACTCCCGCTTGAACAGGATCCGGGCGCCGAAGACGCCAATCAGAAAGCAGGTGAAGGCCCCGGTATAGAAACTTGCCAGCAGCCGCGGGTCGAAACCGGCGGACAGGTCCAGTTCCGCCATCGCCTTGAACAGCAGGCAGGGGATTGCAAAGCCTTGCGCGAATTTCATCACGCCTTCGATATGAGACTCGCTCAGCACGCCCCTCGCGGTCGCGGCATAGCCTGCGCCCACCACAAGGAAGACCGGCAGGATGACGTCAATCAGGCTCTGAAACACTGTGCCGCCTCAAATTGCGCAATTGAAAAAGGGCGCTGAACCGCGCCCCTTCAGATTTCCACCCGGATGACCATGCCGTCATAGGCTGGTGTGATGTGTTCCGGCGTCTCGGCCTCGACCGTCGCATAGTCCATGTCGATATGCATGTTGGTGATGATGCCGCGCTTCGGCGCCATCTTCCCGAACCACTCCAGTGCTTCCTGATAGCTGAAATGGGTCGGATGCGGAGTGCGGCGCAGACCGTCCAGGATCCAGATGTCGAGGTCCTGTAACTCGGGCAAAGCACTTTCCGGAATCTTGGCCACATCCGGCAGGTAGGCCAGCCCGCCGATGCGGAAGCCTAGCGCGTCGATGGCGCCGTGGTTGACCTGGAACGGGCGGAAAGTGATTGCGCCGCCGGGGCCATCAATACTGAAGGGGCCTTCGATGGTCTTCAATTCCAGGATCGGCGGGTAGGGCGAGCCTTCGGGCTGGGCAAAGGCATAGCCGAAGCGGTTCAAGAGGTCGTTCTGGGTGGCGCCGTCGGCGTAGACCGGGATCCGCTGGCGCATGTTGAAATAGACCATGCGCAGGTCGTCGATACCGTGCAGGTGATCCGCATGGGAATGCGTGTAGACCACCGCGTCCAGGCGGCTGACCTCTGCATCCAGCAGCTGGCTGCGCATGTCCGGCGTGGTGTCGATCAGAACCGAGGTGGTGCCGTCCGGCCCGTCGCGCTCCACCAGCATCGAGCAGCGGCGGCGGCGGTTTCTCGGGTTCTTGGGATCGCAGTCGCCCCAATGGCCGCCAATCCGCGGCACCCCGCCGGACGAGCCCGAGCCAAGGATGGTAAAACGCATCTCTCCCATCAGGCAGCGGCCTCATAGGCCGCGGCTTTCCAGAACAGCCGGTCGAAATTGGCCTGGGTCTGGGCGGCAAAGGCGGCGTAATCCATGCCGAACACTTCTGCGCCAACCTTGGCGGTGAAGGCGGTATAGGCCGGCTCGTTGCGCTTGCCGCGGTAGGGCGGCGGTGCCAGGTAGGGGGCGTCAGTCTCGACCAGAATACGCTCCACCGGGGCGGCGGCGAAGATATCGCGCAGCTCCTGGCTCTTGGGGAAGGCTGCAATGCCGGACATCGACAGGTAAAAACCCAGGTCCAGCGCCGCCTTGGCCAATTCCGCCGAGGAGGAGAAGCAGTGCATCACACAGGAATAGGCGCCGTTCTTCATCTCTTCGCCCAGGATACGGGCCATATCGTCATCTGCTGCGCGGGAGTGGATGATCAGCGGCAACCCGGTTTCGCGGGCCGCCGCGATGTGGATGCGCAAGCTTTCCTGCTGCACGCCCTTGCTGTCGGCGGTGTAATAGTAGTCCAGCCCGGTCTCGCCGATGCCGACAAACTTGGGATGCTTGGCCAGCGCCACCAGTTCGTCAACCGAGACCATCGGCTCATCCGCGGCGCTCATCGGGTGGGTTCCCGCGGCGTAGAACACCGGCGCCTGCGCCTCGGCAATCGCGCGCACGGCGGGTTCATTCTTCATCTTGGTGCAGATGGTCACCATCCGGGTGACGCCGGCCTCTGCCGCGCTGGCGATCACCTCGTCCAGCCGCCCCTCGAAATCGGGGAAGTCCAGGTGGCAATGGCTGTCCGTAATCTGGGGGGTCGTCTCGGTCATTTGTCCTCTGGCGCCACATGTGCCGCGGGGCGCTCAGGCCTCAGCGCGACGCGGTTTCTTGCATCTTGAAAACCGTATCTAGGACAAGGGCGGCGGGGTCAAGGTTCACTGCCTGGCCATGGCGGGCGCGTGCGGTCACTTCTGCTGCCAGGTCCGCCCAGGCTCGGGCTTTGCGGGG
>JBFOLS010000776.1:0-2571 GCA_040830225.1 Leisingera sp. | reverse complement strand
GGCGGCACTGATTTCGACCGTCAGCTTAGCATTCAGCATGTGATGCCGCTCTTGGGCCGCGGCAGCCAGATCCGCAACACATTCGGCGGCGGTTCACTGCCCGCGCCGAACCGGCTGTTCAACGATTTGGCGACCTGGCAGCTGATCCCATTCCTGTACACACCTGAAAGCCGACGGGCTGCCAAGGATCTGGAAGCCAACGCGGCGGAACCCGCCAAGCTCGCCCGGCTGGTTTCAGTGCTTGAAGACGAACTTGGCCACGAACTGGCCTTTGCCGTCGAACGGGGCAAGATCCGGGCCAACAGCGCGGACGGCGCCGCGGCTATCGATCTGAAACTGCTGGAGCGCGGGCTGGCCATGCCGTTGCCCGCGGAAGAGATGAACAAGACCCTCATCGAACAGACCGCTGCCATCGGCAGCTGTGCTGACGACACACTCCGGCAGGCGGGTGTGGCTCCGGATCAGGTCGACCGGATTGTTATGGTCGGCGGCTCTTCGCTGCTGGCAGCGGTGCAAGGCCGGATGCAAGCCCTGTGCCCAAACGCACGGACCGAAAAGGGAAATGCCATGACCGCTGTCGCTGATGGGCTGGCACTGGCGGCAGAGAGGGCCTTTGCCTAGACAGGTGGGAACCCGCGGCCGGAATTCCCGTTAGACAAAGGCCGCCAGCACGCTAGGCTGCAAGCGCACGAGTCACATTTCGAGAGTTTTTTCATGCGCCGGCTGATTGCCCCTGCCCTGATTTCCGTCCTTCTTACCTCCCCCGTCCTGGCCGCCACCTGCGGCAACACTTCCAGCGGGTTCGACGCCTGGAAGCAGGAATTCACCCGCGATGCCAAGCGCGCAGGCGTGCGCAAGGCCGGGCTTCAAGCACTGGCTGCCGCGCAATACGCCCGCCGCACCATCGCCGCCGACCGGAATCAGAAGAGCTTCAAGTACTCGCTGGAAAAGTTCATGCAGATCCGCGGCTCCGCCACTATCGTGGCACAGGGCCGCAAGCGAAAGGCGCGCAATCCCGAATTCTACGCCGCACTTGAGCGTAAATACGGCGTGCCCGCTGGCATCTTGATTGCCATCCACGGCATGGAGACCGCCTTTGGCAATTACATGGGCGACAGCCAAGTCGTCTCGGCCATTGTCACGCTGACCTATGACTGCCGTCGCTCTGATTTCTTCCGTCCGCATGCGCTGGGAGCGCTAAAACTGGTCGATCAGGGGGCAATCACTCCCGCCACCCTTGGCGCCAAACACGGTGAACTTGGCCACACCCAGTTCCTGCCCGGCAACGCGCTGAAGTTTGGAGTGGACTGGGACGGGAACGGCCGGGTCGACTTTTACAACATGGGGGATGCCTTGGCTTCAACTGCCAATTACCTACGCAAGAAGGGCTGGAAACCCGGCAAGGGATACCAGCAAGGCGAGCCCAACTACCGCGTGCTGAAGGAATGGAACGCCGCCACTGTTTATCAGCAGTCCCTGGCGATCATGGGCCGGCAGATCGACAACTGAAGCGCGCCGCTGGCATCGGCTGAAAGTGGCACGGCGGCGGCAAAAAACAGTGCGGGCGATTCCCGCTGCATTGTAGGCTCTAGGGCATCAATGTGTCCGGCATCTGCCACAGTTGGGCCGCAATTTGGCCGCCGCACAGCAAAAAACTAAAGCAAAAATGTTTTAAAACAGCCACATAAGCATCGCCGCAATTTCCGATACCAGACGTTAGCATCCTTGCGCCCTGCCACCGTCCCTGCCCCACTTTCAACTATTTCAAATTTTATTGTTTCTCTAACGGCACCCTGAATGGAGGATCCAGACGGTGGCAGAGAACGCGAAATTCACAGGAAGGCTTGGGCTGGAAAGCCGCGAAAGCGGAACCCTCCCTGCGGCCGTTACCGCAGTCGTGGACACCCTCGAGGATTTTGGCCACCCTGCAGACAGAATCGATGCCCGTGCTGAAAACGCCGCCAGGCTGCAATGTGATCATTACGTGGTGACGGTCCGCCTGCGCCGGGTGCCTCTGCGCCGCACCAGCAGGCTGACAACCAGGATGATGCAGCCTGCGGCGCTGCTGGAACTCACACTCTCACCGCTCTATCCGGACCATTGCGACCAGGAGATCACGGAGATACTGCTGGCGGAAATGCTGCGGCGGCTGCTGCCCGAGGTCGAAGCCACCTCGGTCGAATGGCTCGATACCGAAGTTGCTCTGACCTGCGAGCAATTTTTGAGTGCTTTTGAACCGAAGAGCCATGTTGCCGAACAACCCGTGCCTCAAGTTACAGCTGTTCCGATTGAGGAAACCCATCTGCCCAGACCGCGCGGGCGGGCTTGCTTCACACCGGTCGATGAAACCGCGGTAGAGCTTGAGGCCCACTGTGACCTCGCCTTCCAGGATGCATTGGAACGCCGGGCAGCCGAAGCGGCCGCACGCGCACATGCCTGGGTGCATCAGCCTGTTCTGGCAAGGGTTTCCCGCCAAAGCTGGGGAAGCCAGCTACGGGCTACAGCCATGGCGGCGTTCGGCCAAACCGGCACCAGGCGCCTCCGCTTCATCAGCCATCTGCTGCTGCTGGC
>JBFOLS010000775.1:0-8709 GCA_040830225.1 Leisingera sp. | reverse complement strand
CTGGCCGCCGCGGCCTCTTGCGGCGCTGAAGTGGTGGCTGAACGGCTGGTTCCTGATCTCGGAAAAGCTGATTATCGCGGGGATTGCACTGATCTCTTTCTACTGGCTCCAGCCGCCGCTGGAAGAAAGCCAAAACCTGTCGTTCAGCTGGATTGCCCCGATGTACCTGCGCAATCTGATTCTGATGGGCGGGGTGGCCGGGCTGCTGCACCTCTATTTCTACAGCTTCACCGCGCAAGGAAAGCGGCTGAAGTACGACCCGCGGCCGCTGATGAAAAACGGACGCCAGTTCACGCTGGGCGGGCAGATCCGGGACAACATGTTCTGGACCATGACCAGCGGCGTGTTCTTCTGGACGGCTTATGAGGTGCTGATGTTCTGGGCGATGGCCAATGGCTATGCGCCGATGATCACCTGGGCGGCGCATCCGGTCTGGTTCGTGGCGCTGTTCTGGCTGATCCCGATCTGGGAGAGCTTTTATTTCTACTGGATTCACCGGCTGCTGCATGTGCCGTTCTTCTACAAACACGTGCATGCGCTGCATCACCGCAATATCAATGTGGGCCCCTGGTCCGGCATGTCGATGCACCCGGTGGAGCATCTGATTTTCCTCGGTTCGGTGCTGATCCACTGGGTGGTGGCAGCGCATCCGGTGCACATCCTCTACCACCTGCAATTCAATGCGCTGACCGCAGCAACCACCCACACCGGGTTTGAGGGGGTGCTGATGAAGGACAGGAACCGGCTGAAGCTGGGCACTTTCCATCACCAGATGCATCACCGCTATTTCGAGTGCAATTACGGCTCGCTCGAGGTGCCCTGGGACAAGGTGTTCGGCTCGTTCCATGACGGCACGGTGGAGGCCGACGCGGTTATAAAAGAGCGCCGCAAGCGGATCATGGGAAGCTGACGTGTCAGGCTGAGGGGATCGGGCGGTTGTCCTGGACCCGGAACAGGTTCACCTTGCGGCGTTCCTCCTGCGGGGTGACGCCGAAGCTCTCGCGGTAGTGCTGCGACAGGGTCGAGGAGGTGGCATAGCCAACTGCATTGGCGATCGAAGTGATCGAGTCGCGGGAATACATCACCAATTGCCGCGCCGCGTTCATCCGCAGGGTGCGGTAGTAGATCGCAGGACTCTGGCCGGTGGCGGATTTGAAGCTGCGCTCCAGCTGGCGCGGCGAGACGCCGATTTCGCTGGCGGCATCGCGGATCGAGACCGGGTGCTCCAGATTGTCGGCGAAAAGCTCCACTGCCTTGGCTACCGGCGGCGGCAGGCTGTCGGCGGTGCTGTCGGTCTTAAAGGCCGGGATCTTCTGGCGCACGCCCTCGGCACGGACCATCGGGTGCTGGAACCAGCAGGCGACTTCAGTCATCACCGCGTCGCCCAGGGCTTGCTCGATCAGTTTCAAGGACAGGTCGAACATCGCCGCGGCGCCGCTGGCGGTAAACCGGCGGCGGTCCAGGACGATCACGTCGTCAACCGTGGCAAGTGAAGGGAATTCCGCAGTGAAAGCAGCCTTGTAGCACCAGTGAACCGAACAGCTGTGGCCGTCCAGAAGGCCGGAGCGTGCGAGCGGAAACACCCCGCCTGAAACTGCGCCCATGTTGGTGCCGTGGCGGGCCAGGTGGCGCAGCTTGCCGTTGGAGGCCTTGGGGTCTTCGAACTTGCCCTGGGGGCTGGAGAGGAGGAACAGAGTGTCAATGTCCTCGGCCTGCTCCAGCGAGCAATCGGGCTGGAAAGCCACATTGGCAGACGCGTTTACACCGGAACCAGTCTCGGAGATCAGTTTCCACTGGAAGGTGTCGGTACCGGCAATTTCGTTTGCCGCGCGCAGAGGCTCGATGGCCGAGGTCAAACAGGCCATTGGAAAGCCGGGGAAAATCAGAAAGCCAAGAGTCATGTTTTTGCCGCGCCGCATGAGGTGGATCTTAGCTTGCGAAAGGAGATTCGCACAGCAGCGAAGGGATGCCTGCGCCGTACAGGAAGGAAAACGGCGCAGGCGGATCTGCTTAGTTCTGCAGATATACTTCCAGCGTGTCGTCCAGGGCGTCCTTCCACGGGGTGTGGTGCACGGGCGCCATGGTGCCGGTGATGACCGATTTGTAGGAGTTGTTGCGGAAGGCCATGATGTCCTCCGCCTTGTGTCCCTTCCATTCGTAGAAGGCCTGGCAGGCGCCGGCCACGTCGAAGGTCGGGTAGTCGGTCTCCTCGATCAGTTCCAGAACATAGTCGCCCTGGTATTTGATCGCGTATTTGACGTCCGGCGAAGCTTCTTCGCGCTCTTCACGCTCCTTGACGTCGGCCAGAAGGGCCGCCTTGTCCGAGGGGATCTCGATTTTGCCCATGATCGCATCGCGGACCCACCAGGCCTGCGCGTCGAACATGTTGAAGGTGAACCACTGGTCCTGCATGCCCAGGTAGAACATCTTGGGGTTATGGGCATAGACCACGCCTTTGTAGAGGTCGGCGGTGGCCAGGCGGTTGGCGGTTTTCAGGCGCAGATCGTCCGGCAGGAAGTTGAAGTAGTGCTTGTAGCCGGTGCAGAGGATGATCGCGTCGACCTCTTTCCGGGTGCCGTCGACGAAGGTCGCAGTATTGCCTTCGACCGATTCCAGCGCCGGAACCTCGTCCCAGTTTTCCGGCCATTTAAAGCCCATCGGCTCGGTCCGGTAGGAGGTGGTGATCGACTTGGCGCCGTATTTCCAGCACTGGGAGCCGATGTCTTCGGCCGAGTAGGACGCGCCGAGGATCAGGATGTCCTTGCCCTTGAATTCGCGGGCGTCGCGGAAGTCATGGGCGTGCAGGACGCGGCCGTTGAAGGTGTCGAATCCCGGGTAGAACGGCACGTTCGGGGTCGAGAAATGGCCCGAGGCGCAGATCACGTGGTCGAAATCTTCCTTGTAGGTGCTGTCCTCGGCGTGGTCATGCACGGTGATGGTGAAGTTGCCCTGGTCTTCGTTGTATTCGACCCAGCGGATTGCTGAGTTGAAGCGGATCCACTTGCGCACGTCCGCTTTTTTGACCCGGCCTTCGATATAGTCGAACAGCACGGCGCGCGGCGGATAGGATGCGATCTGCTTGCCGAAGTGCTCCTCGAAGGAATAGTCGGCAAACTCCAGGCCCTCCTTGGGGCCGTTGGACCACAGGTATCGGTACATCGAGCAGTGTACCGGCTCGCCGTTCTCATCCAGACCGGTGCGCCAGGTGTAGTTCCACAGGCCGCCCCAGTTGTCCTGCTTCTCAAAGCAGACAATTTCGGGGATCTCTTCGCCCTTATTGGCAGCGGATTGGAATGCGCGCAGCTGGGCCAGACCGGAGGGGCCGGCGCCGATGATGGCAATGCGTTTCTTGGTCATGTGGCTCTCCCATTGGTTCAGACCAATATGGTTGTTTGGTTCTTTTGGTCTGATCCAAATAGGTCCAAATTCGCACCAATAAGTCAACATTTTTTCACAGGTGGAATAAATTTCTGCGCAATTGGACTGGAAGCGCCTTGTTTTCTTGGTAGGATTTTATCCATGAAGACGACAAGTTTTGCACATCAGCTGACCGCCCGCGCGGCTCTGCCCCGGCTTTCGGTGGGAATGACAGAATCAGTGAATATCGGCTTTTTGGCGCCGCTTTCGGGCCAGGTGGAGAGCTGGGGGCTGCCTGGATTGAATGGCTGCCGGATCTGGGAGGACGGGCTGAACAAGGCCGGCGGAGTGTTGATCGGGGGCCGCCGGTACCCGATCCGTATCCATTCCTATGACTGCGGTCACGACCCGGAACGCTCGCTGGAGGGCGCGGTCGAACTGGTGCAGAAGCACAACGTCAAACTGATGCTGATGCTGGGCGGCGACACCTTTGCGCCGGTGCGCGATTTCCTGATGCGCAACAAGGTGCTTACTTCGACATTGCTGCCGACCGACCTGTCGCCGGATACCCCCTATCTGATTGCGCCGAGCGAGGCGCACCCGATCCAGAACGTGACCGGTGTGGCCTGGCTGGCGGAGAACCGGCCGGAATTGAAGACGGTGGCCTTGTGCAGCCAGTCGGACTTGTTGGGGTTGCCTGCGCAGGCAGTATACCGTGCGGCGTTCAAGGCGGCGGGCAAGACTATCCTGCGGGAAGTGCAATATGATCCTGGCTCCAGCGATCCGGGGCCGGTTGTGGATCCGATGCTGGAGAGCGGCGCTGATATCCTGTGCTGGTGTTCGTCATATGCGCCGATGGTCCATGCGATGACCGAATACGCCTATGCCAAGGGGTTCAAAGGGCAGATCATCAGCTGCACCATGGACGGGTATGACCAATTGGTGGAGCGGACCTCGCCCGAATTCATGGAAGGGGTGTTGTTCCAGTTCCCGGACTTCGATGATCCGCTGCTGCGGGAAAAGGCGTTCTTCTTCAATCGTCCGCATGTGTTTTATGAAGAGTACAACCGGCGCTTCCCTGGCAGCTGGTCGGCAGTGAGCTGGGAGTATGTGGCGATCCTCGATATCTGGCACAGTGCGGTTGAAAAGGCGGGCTCGGTCGAGCCTTTGTCCGTGCTGGCTGCGATGAAGCAGCTGGGGCATGTCACCCATGCATTCGGCCATGCAGAATGGTGGGGTGACGAGATCTTCGGGATTTCCAACGCTCTGGTCGGGGACTGGCCGATTGTCACCATTCAGGAGGGCAAGGCGCAGATCGCCGGGTTCAAATCGATCCCCGGCTGGCTGGCGCAGCATTCCGGATTGCTGAAAGCGGAAATGGCGGCGCTGGGACAGTTGTGGCACCAGCGGCTGGAGAACGGTGTGCCGGGCAGCGAAGTCAGTTCACGCGCGGTGCGGGGATGATGGGCGGGGGGTGAGCCCGCTCAGACCTCCTGCAGCAGCAGTTTCTGCTCGTCGATCAGGTGCAGCTTGATGAATTCCACCGCGGATTCCACATCGCGCGAAGCGATGGCATTGAACAGCGTGTTGTAGCGCTTTTGGTATTCCTGCATCCGCTGCGGCGTCAAATGGCGGCGGCGCAGGGCGGTGCGGTAGGACAGGCGGCAGGCTTCGATCGTCAGCTCGTAGCAGGAGTGCAGCAGCGGGTTTCCGGTGCCCTCGGCCAGCTTGCGGTAGAGATCTTCCTCGGCCTCGATGAATTCGCTGGGATCGGTGCGCACGGCCTCGATGCGGGAGAGGATCTCATCCAGTTCCTCAATCTGGCGCGGGGTCATGTTGATCACTGCCAGGCGGATCAGTTCGGGCTCCAGGATGCCGCGTACCACCAGGTGGTCCAGCGGTGAGACTTCCTTGGCAAGCGTGGAGTAGGACGCCTCGGGCTTGGGGTCCGAGCGGAATTTCACGAAGCTGCCGGAACCTGGGCGGCGGTGGATCACGTTCTGTGCGGCCAGCACATCCAATGCTTCGCGCACGGTATTGCGGGCGACACCCAGTTCCGAGGCCAGGGTGCGCTCGGACGGCAGCCGGGTGTCGACCGGATAGGTGCCGGATTTGATGCGGGCAAACAAAGTGTCGATTACCACCTGCACGGTGGCGCCCACCGAATGGGTGGTCAGTATCTGCGACGTGGTCTCTTCCGCTGAGCTCATTATCTGGTCTTCCCGGCCGGCTGAGTGGGAGAATCCCCTGCTCCTGGTCAATGTATCAGAGGTGCAATTACCGGCTTTGAAGGCCGTTTTGCAACCATCTGACGCAGCTGTGATTGGTTTTCAGCCTACCGATTTCTGCGCCAGACGGCAAGGAAGATGCAAAAATTGGTTCAAAAATTGGTTTTCCATTTGCTTTGTTAAGGTGAGTGATAAGGGCATGTTTTTGTGCCGTTTTTAGGGGGTTGTTTGCCGCATTTTTCGATATCTGGTCTGATTTTGGTGCCTTTTTGGTCTGCAAAGTGAAAGAAAATTTCTTGGCGGTGAACCATCTCGCTGCTAGCTTTGGTCCAGGATGGGTCCAATTTGGGCCAACTGGTTCAGTGACGTTGGGCTGAACCTGCGGGTCCAGCGAGAGGGGCTCATCCCGCAGAACACACCGCCGCCAAAACAATCAGGCGGGTCCAACATGGGAGAAGAAAATGATTTCCAAGATCGTGAAATCGGGGCTGACCCGGAGGACGTTCCTTCAGTCGACAGCGGTCACCGCGATGAGTGCAGGCCTGCCGGGCGCGTCCCTGGCAGCGGGCAACACCATCAGGATCGGCTTTCTGGCGCCGTTGACCGGCGCAGTTGCGGCCTGGGGCAAGCCCGGGCTGGACGGCTGCCAGATCTGGGCCGAGCGGGTCAATGCCGCGGGCGGCATCAAGCTGGGTGACGGCAGCTATAATGTCGAATTCGTGGCTTATGACAACGAGTACGACCCGGCCAAGGCGCGCACCGGCGCAACCAAGCTGATCCGCGAGGATGGTGTGAGTTTTATCATGATGCTGGGCGGTGACACCTGGCCCGGCGTGCAGCCGGTGGCGGACAAGACCGGCATGCTGTTCTCGACCCTGCTGCCGTCGGACCTGTCGCCCGATACCAATACGCTGATTGCACCGGCTGAGGTGCACCCGATCTACAATGTCACCGGCGTGGAATGGCTGGCCGAGAACAAGCCGGAACTGAAGACCGCGGTGATGTGCGCCCAGGACGATGCGCTGGGGCTTCCTTCGGTGGCGACTTACCTGGCGGCGTTTGAGGCGGCGGGCATCGAGATGCTGGACGATCCGCTGCTGTTTGACCCGGCGACCACTGACTTTGCGCCGGTTGTGACCCGGCTGATCAGCAAGAACCCGGATATTGTCTGCCTTGACACCTGCTATTCCGACTACGTGCATCCGATTGCCGAGCAACTGTTCCAGCAGGGGTTCAAGGGGCAGATCATTTCCTGCACCGCGGATTTTTACGACCAGATGATCGCCAAGACCTCGGAAGAGTTCATGGAAGGGTTCGTGTTCCAGTTCCCGGACTTCGACGACCCGGCGCTGAACGGCGACAATATCAACTTCACCGATCCGAACGGATTCTATGCCGAGTTCAACAAGCGGCACCCGGGCCAGTGGGGCGCGGTGAGCTGGGAGTATGCCTCGATCATGGATCTGTGGAAGGCAGCGGCCGAGAAGGCCGGTTCGGCCAGCCCGGATGCGGTTGCGTCTGCGATGAAAGAGGGCAGGGGCAAACATGCCTTCGGCGACGCCGACTGGTGGGGCACCGAGCTTTTTGGCATCGACAATGCGCTGGTCGGCGACTGGCCGGTTGTGGCGATCGAAGGCGGCAAGGCTACGATCAAGGACTTCCGCTCGATCCCCGACTGGTACGCCAAGCACGGCGACCTGCTGGTCAAGCATATGAAGGCCTATGACCAGATGTGGGATCAGCGCAGCTGACCTTTCAGGCAGGCAATCAGGCGGTGCGGGCATAAGCCCCGCACCGCAGACCGACTGAAAAAAGAGACAATCCAATGCTGGACCTTTTGGCGCAGACCGGCCTCAACGCCGTGTATGCTGCGAGCTATATTTCCCTTGTTGCTGTGGGGCTTGTGCTGATTTTTGGTGTTATGGGCGTGATCAACTTTGCCCATGGCGAACTGTTCATGGCCGGCGCTTACGCGATTGTGGCGCTGTATGCCGGTTTGAACGTGCCGTTCTTTCTCGCTGTGGCGGCGGGGCTTCTGTTTGTGGGCTGTCTGGGCCTCTTGATGGAGAAGGCGCTGTTCCGGCCGCTGAAGGACAACCCGTTGGGTGGGCTGGTGGCCTCGATCGGGTTCCTGATGATCCTGCAGGCGCTGGCGGTGATGGGGGTCGGCGTGCGGATGGGGGATATACCGCCGGTGACCCAGGACGTCATTGCCTTCAGTGACAAAGTGCGGCTGCCGGTGGCGCGGCTGTACGTGTTCATCGCTGCAATCGTGCTGCTGTCGGCGCTTTGGTATTTCCTGAAACGGACCAAGTTCGGCTGGGCTTTGCGCGCCTCGGCGCAGGACCCGGAGGCGGCGGCGCTGCAGGGGATTTCGATCACCCAAACCGCCAAGATCGCCATGTTCATCGGCGCAGGCCTGGCAGGGATTGCCGGGGCGCTGACCGCGCCGCTGGTCTCGGTCAATCCGCATATGGGGCACTCGGTGATCGTCACCGCCTTCATCGTCATCATCGTCGGCGGGGTCGGCTCGCTGGAGGGGGCCATCGTTGCCTCGGTTGCCTACGCGCTGGTGCATACTTTTGTGACCACCTTCTGGGATGGCGTTCTGGCCGACATCGTCGGGCTGTCGCTGATGCTGCTTGTGCTGATCGTCAAGCCGACCGGATTGTTTGGGAGTGCGGACCGTGCCTAAGTTTCTGATTTGGATTGCGGCACTTGCCGCGCTGATCGCCCTGCCGCATGGCCTGAGCTTCTCGCAGCAGGAAATCCTGGTGTTCCTGACCATCAACGTGCTGCTGGTGGCGAGCTACCGGCTGCTGACCCTGACCGGCGAATGGTCGCTGGGGCATGTGGTGATCATGGGGGTGGGCGCCTATACATCTGCCCTCCTGACCAAGAAGCTTGGTGTTTATGTGCCGGTTTCGATGCTGCTGGGCGGGGTTTTTGCCGCGCTGATTGCGGTGCTGCTGTCCTTCCCGCTGTTCCGGATGAAGGGATTCTACTTTCTGATCGGATCCTTTGCCGCCGGTGAAATCATCCGCCTGCTGTGGAAGCGCTTCCGCGACCCCTTTGGCGGTGCCAAAGGGATCAAAGGGATCGATCCTATGCCGGATTTCTGGGT
>JBFOLS010000774.1:0-2291 GCA_040830225.1 Leisingera sp. | reverse complement strand
GGCGGGGGATACCATCAGCCCCTGGTATGACCCGATGATTGCCAAAGTGATCGTGCATGGCTCGACCCGCAAGGTGGCGCTGTCGCGGCTGGCCCGTGCGCTGGAGGAAACCCAGGTCGGCGGCACCGTCACCAACCTGGCTTTCCTTGGGGCTTTGGCCGCGCATGAGGGTTTTGCCAATGGCGACGTGGACACCGGGCTGATTGCCCGGGATCAGGACACGCTGGTGGCGGCGCCGGAGGCAGAGTTGCGCCACAAGGCTGCGGCGGGCATGGCCGCCCTGGATCTGGTGGAGGCCGCACCTGAGACGGGCTTTACGCTTTGGGCACCGCTGCATCGGGCGGTGACGCTCAGCCACCTGGGCGAGGTCTTCACGGCAGACGTTCAGGCGGACGGCCCGGACCGGCAGCTTTGGACTATCGGCGGCGAAACTGTTGCGGCTGAGCGCAGCCAGGGCCAGTGGCGGATCGACGAGCGCCGGATGCCCGCGGTTTCGCAATCGGGGGCGCTGATCACCGTGCATGATGCCTATGGGCTGGAGTTTCTGGTGATCGACCCGCTGGACCGCGATGCGGCGGCCGGCGGCGACAGCAATGTGATCGAGGCGCCGATGCCAGGGCTGGTGAAGGCAGTGTTCGCCGAGGCGGGCCAAGTGGTGAAGGAAGGCGACCGGCTCGCCATTCTTGAAGCGATGAAGATGGAGCACTCGCTGCTTGCCGCGCGCGACGGTGTAGTGGCCGAGGTTCTGGCCTCCGCCGGCGATCAGGTTGAGGCCGGCGCTGCGCTGGTGCGGCTGGAAGAAGACAACTGACCCTTGTGTCCGGGGCGGCGCGTCTGCCGCCCCCGCAGCAGTTTGAGTATCTTTGGAAAGATGAAGCCGGAGGGCATTCCATGGGTGAATTTGCCGAAATCTTCGAGGTTGGCCCGCGCGACGGGCTGCAGAATGAAAAGCGTGAGATCCCGGTTGCAGAAAAGGTGGCGCTGACCAACTGCCTGAGCCGCGCCGGGTTCAAGCGCATCGAAGTGGCCAGCTTTGTCTCGCCCAAATGGGTGCCGCAGATGGCGGGCAGCGCGGAGGTGCTTGCAGGTATTACCCGTGCGCCTGGAGTCCGTTATGCCGCACTGACCCCCAATATGCGCGGCTTTCAGGATGCAGTAGCTGCAGAAGCGGATGAGGTCGCGGTCTTTGCTTCCGCGTCGGAAGGGTTTTCCAAGGCCAACATCAATGCCACGATCGAGGAAAGCGTCGCCCGTTTCCTGCCCATCCTCGAAGCGGCCAAGGAAATTGGCCTGCCGGTGCGGGGCTATGTGTCCTGCGTGACGGATTGCCCTTATGACGGGCCAACACCGCCGGAAAAGGTTGCCGAGATAGCTGAGCGCTTGTTTTCTTTGGGCTGCTACGAGGTGTCGCTGGGCGACACCGTAGGCCGGGGAACGCCGGAAACAATCGCAGCAATGCTCCAGGCCGTAACATCGCGTGTGCCTGCGGATAGGCTGGCGGGTCACTACCACGACACCGCTGGCCAGGCCTTGGACAATATCGAGGCGTCTCTGGATCAGGGGGTGCGGGTGTTTGATGCCGCCGTGGGCGGCCTTGGCGGCTGTCCATACGCGCCGGGCGCGGCGGGGAACGTGGCCACCGAAGCGGTTCACAGGCGCCTGACGGAACTGGGCTATGACACCGGCCTGGACGCGGAGGTGCTGGAGCAGGCTGCAGCGATGGCGCGCGCCATGCGCAGCCAACGGTAACAGTTCAGCGGAGAATGAAGATGTTCGAAACTATCACCCTGGAAACCGATGCCCGCGGCGTGTGCACCCTGACCTTGAACCGGCCGGACAAGCACAATGCGATGTCCGGCCAGATGCTGCAGGAGCTGACGCAGGCGGCTGCGCAATTGGCAGGCGACGGTTCCGTGCGGGTTGTTGTGCTGACCGCAGCGGGTAAAAGCTTCTGTGCCGGCGGCGATCTGAACTGGATGCGCCAGCAGATGGGCGCTGATGCTGAAACCCGGGCCCGCGAGGCGCGGGTGCTGGCGGAAATGCTGATGTCGCTGAACACGCTGCCCAAACCGGTCATCGGCGCGTTGCAGGGCAATGCCTTTGGCGGCGGTGTCGGCATGGCGTCGGTTTGCGATGTGGCGATTGGGGCGGATCACCTGAAGATGGGGCTGACCGAAACCAAGCTGGGGCTGATTCCCGCCACCATCGGTCCGTATGTGATCGCCCGCATGGGAGAGGCCAAGGCGCGCCGCGTCTTCATGTCGGCCCGCCTGTTTGGCGCAAATGAAGCG
>JBFOLS010000773.1:0-2216 GCA_040830225.1 Leisingera sp. | reverse complement strand
GGCATTGCCCGCGGCGCCTATTCCTTTGAATACGAGCGCATGATGCCCGGCATGGATGCCTGGGAGGCGGGCCAGCGCATGCGCGAGCTGATCCCGGCGGTGAAAGGCCTGTGGCAGGGCGACTATGCGCAGGAGGGCGAATTCCACTCCTTTCCGAAGACGACCTCTTCGCCGAAACCGGTGCAGCAGGACGGCCCGCCGGTTTGGGTCGCCGCGCGCGACCCCAACAGTCATGAATTTGCGGTGGCGCAGGGGTGCAACGTGCAGGTGACGCCGCTGTGGCAGGGCGACGGCGAGATCGAGGAGCTGATGGGCAAGTTCAACGCGGCCTGCGAGAAGCACCCGGAGGTGCCGCGGCCCAAGATCATGCTCTTGCAGCACACCTATGTGGCGGACAGTGCGGCCGATGTGAAACAGGCGGCGGTGGAGCTCAACCGCTTCTACTGCTACTTCGGCGCCTGGTTCATGAACAAGCGCGATGTCACGCAAGGCCTGATCGCGCCGCTCACGGACGAGGAGATCGCTGCGCATCCGTTCTATTCCCCCGAGGCGATGGAGCGCGACCTGGTGATCGGCGAGCCCGCGGCGGTGATTGAACGGCTGAAGAAATATGAGGCGCTTGGCTATGACGAGTATGCCTTCTGGATCGACTCGAGCATGCCGTTTGCGCGCAAAAAGGCCTCGCTAGAGCGCTTCATCACGGACGTGATGCCGGCCTTCCAGTAAAGCGGCCTTCCAATAAGGAGATCCTGGGATGCAGTCCTTCCAGCAGTATATCGGCGGTGCGTTTGAGGACGCAGGCGCAACCTTTGAAAGCCTCGATCCGGCCACCGGCGCCCCCTGGGCGCGGATGCCCTCCGCGTCGCCTGCGGATGTGGACCGGGCGGTCCGGGCTGCGGAAGACGCCTTCTTCTCACCCGAATGGGCCGGGACGAGTGCCACCCAGCGCGGCAAGCTGCTCATGCGGCTTGCCGATCTGGTGGCAGAACACGCGCCCAAACTGGCGGAGCTGGAGACCCGCGACACCGGCAAGATCATCCGCGAGACCTCGGCGCAGATCGCCTATGTGGCGGAATACTACCGCTATTACGCAGGGCTCGCCGACAAGATCGAAGGCGCGCATCTGCCGATCGACAAGCCGGACATGGAGGTCTGGCTGCGGCGCGAGCCGGTGGGGGTGGTCGCCGCCATCGTGCCGTGGAACTCGCAGCTGTTCCTGTCGGCGGTGAAGATCGGCCCGGCGCTGGCGGCGGGCTGCACCGTGGTCCTGAAGGCCTCCGAGGAAGGCCCGGCGCCGATGCTGGAATTTGCCCGCCTCTTTGATCAGGCAGGCTTCCCGCCGGGCGTCCTCAATGTGATCACCGGCGGGCCGGAAGCGGGGGCGGCGCTGACCAGCCACGCGGGCGTCGCCCATGTCGCCTTCACCGGCGGGCCGGAAACCGCGCGCCACATCGTGCGCAACTCGGCTGAGAACCTGGCCTCCACCTCGCTGGAGCTGGGCGGCAAATCGCCCTTCATCGTGTTTGAGGACGCGGATCTGGAAAGTGCTGTGAACGCGCAAGTGTCGGGCATTTTTGCTGCCACCGGCCAAAGCTGTGTCGCAGGCTCCCGCCTGGTCATTCAGAAGGGCATCAAAGACGCTTTCCTCAAGCGGCTGAAGGAAAAGGCGGAAGCCGTAGTGATCGGCGCCCCGGATGACATGGCCACCGAAGTGGGTCCGCTCTGCACCCAAAAGCAGCGCGATCATGCAGAAGCGGTGATCGAGGCCTCGATCCAGGCGGGCGCCAAGCTGGTCACCGGCGGTAAAGCTCTGGACGGGCATGGCTTCTACTTCCCGCCCACCGTGCTCGACTGCTCGGACGCGCCGGAGGCCCCCTGCCTCAGCACCGAGTTCTTCGGACCCGTCCTGTCGGTGGTCGACTTCGAAACAGAAGCAGAAGCGGTTGCCATCGCCAACAACACCGCCTTCGGCCTGGCCTCGGGCCTGTTCACCCGCGACCTCACCCGCGCCCACCGCATGATCCGCGCCATCCGCGCAGGCATTGTCTGGGTCAACACCTACCGCGCCGTCAGCCCGATCGCCCCCTTCGGTGGCCATGGCCTTTCCGGCCACGGCAGAGAAGGCGGCCTGCAAGCCGCCCTCGACTACACAAAAACAAAAGCCGTATGGCTGCGCACCAGCGACGAAATAATCCCAGACCCTTTCGTCATGCGGT